>JBDTNR010000374.1:0-4149 GCA_039933655.1 Betaproteobacteria bacterium
GGTCAATTTTGTCCAAGACAACGACGCCCCGTGCCTCGCCGGTGGCGATGCCCCTGAGATTGCGGAGCACCGGCCGCGCAAGATACCGCAGGGAGGCGCGAGCGTCCGTATCGAGCAACCCCAGCTGGTCGAGCGTGGCGATGGCCGCCGGCAGCAGGCCGCGCTTGTTGCCGTCGGCAACCTTGATCGCGATGCCCCAGCCGCGGCTGCGGATGCCCAGCGCCTGGACGCCTTCGGCGCCGACCTTGACGACCCAGTCGCCGCGCCCGGCCCGGGCCAGCGCGAGGTCGCTGCCATGTTCGCCGGAGACCATTTCCGGATGCGCGGTCATGGCGTCGGCAAGAGCGCGCGGCGCCCGGTCGTAGTCGGGGTCGTTGGTGGCCGATGCCAGGCGTGCGAACGCGTACGCGAGTCGCTCCAGCGGCAACGCATAGTTGGGCGCCGAGCAGCCGTCGACGCCCGCCACGAGCGCTCCCTCGGGCAGGCCGGAGAACGTCGCCACAGCGCGGCGGATCGCCCGCTGCAGCGGGTGCTCCGCGTGCAGGTAGTCACCCTTGGCGTAGTCACAGGCCACGCAGTGCGCGAGCATCCCGCTGTGCTTGCCCGAGCAGTTGTGCGCGAGCGGCGAATAGGGCGGCGGCGGCGGCTGTTCGCCCCGCGCCTCGTACATGTACGGAGGATGCGTGCCACATTGCAGGTCGCCCGCGATGTTGCCCGCCCGCGCCAGCATGTCGGCGACGGCGGCGACATGGCGTGATTCGCCGGCGTGGCTCGCGCACAGCAGGGCGACCTGCGGCTGCGAATAGCCGAACCGCTCGACGCCACCGGCGGCAACGAATGGCAACGCCTGCAGGGGTTTGAGTGCGCTGCGCGTGAACGTCAGCAGCTGGGGCTCGCCGGCGGCGTACAGCAGCCGCCCATCGCGATCGACCACCGCGACCGAGCCCAGGTGCAGGCTTTCCACGGCGCCGCCACGGGTGACGGCAGTCAGCGGGACATGCGCGGGAGTTGCGGAAACGGCAGCGGGCATCGAGGACGCGGCGAGGCAAAGGAATAACTGCCCATTATCGCCTATCCGCAACGCCGGGTCCGACCCAAATTTTCCAGCGGCGCGGAAAGCGCCAGGATGGCCGTGGAATCCGGGACACAAGGCGATCCTGCCGCTGCGGGGCCCGGGCCCGGCAGCGGCGGGCGCACCACCGCCGCCGCGACCTGCGCGGACCCCTTGCTATCGCGGCGCGCCGGCCAGTGCGGCCTTGATCTGTTCGAGTGCGGCCGGATCCTCGATCGTCGTGAGGTCGCCGGGGTCTCGCCCCTCGGCGAGCGCCTGGATCGACCGCCGCAAGAGCTTGCCCGAGCGCGTCTTCGGCAATGCCGAGACGAAGTGGACGGCGGCCGGCCGCGCAATGGCGCCCAGTTCGCGATCGACGGTGTCCAGCACTTCCTTGCGCATCGTGGCCGCGCCTTCGTCCGTCGCGATGCGCGCCGGGTCCTTCACGACGGCGAACGCGACCGGCACCTGGCCCTTGAGCGAATCGGCGACGCCGACGACGGCGACTTCCGCGATGCCCGAGTGCGCCTGCACGGCTTCCTCGATCTCGCGCGTCCCGAGCCGGTGCCCGGCGACATTGATCACGTCATCGGTGCGGCCGAGCACGAAGTAGTAGCCGTCGGCGTCGCGCGTGGCCCAGTCGAACGTCGAATACATGAGCTTGCCGGGAATCGTCCCGAAATACGTCTTCACGAACCGGTCGTCGTCGCCCCAGATCGTCGTCATGCAGCCGGGCGGCAGCGGCGGCGATATCGCCAGCACGCCCTTCTCGCCCACGCCGACCTCCTCGCCCGTGCCTTCGTGCAGCAAGCGCACGTCGTAGCCGGCCGCCGGGAACGACGGGCTGCCGAACTTGCGCGTCGTCTCCTCGACGCCGAGTTGCGCCGAGAGAATCGGCCAACCGGATTCCGTCTGCCAATAGTTGTCGATGATCGCGACGCCGCCGAGCGAATCGGAGACCCAGCGCGCCGTCGGCTCGTCGAGCGGCTCACCGGCGAGGAACAGGTACTTGAGCGTCGAGTGGTCGTACTTGCGCATGTACGCCGGGTCCTGCTTCTTCAGCACGCGGATCGCCGTCGGCGAGCTGAACATCGTCTTGACCTTGTGGTCGGCGACGATCTTCCACCAGATTCCCGGATCGGGACGGATCGGCAACCCTTCGTACATGATCGTCGTCGAGCCGTTGATCAGCGGACCGTAGATGATGTACGAGTGCCCGACGACCCAGCCGATGTCGCTGGTCGTGAACATTGTCTCGCCAGGCGCGACGCAGAAGATGTCGCGCATCGACATTGCGAGTGCCACCGCATAGCCGCCGGTGTCGCGCTGGACGCCCTTGGGCTTGCCGGTGGTGCCCGACGTGTAGAGGATGTACGACGGCGCGCTCGATTCGAGCCACGCGCAGGGCACGCGGGCATCGAGATGCTTCGCGCGTTCCTGCGCATAGTCGAGATCGCGTCCGGCCACCCGCGTCATCTGGGGGTCGAGCCCGCGGTCGACGATGAGCACGTGCTGTGGCGGCGCCTTGGCGAGCCGGCACGCCTCGTCGACCAGGTGCTTGTACGGGACCGCCTTGCCGCCGCGCATCCCCGCGTCGGACGTGACCATCACCTTCGGCTTCGCATCATCGATGCGCGTGGCAAGGCTCGCCGCCGCGAAACCGCCGAACACCACCGAGTGAATGGCGCCGATGCGCGCGCACGCCAGCATCGCGAACACCGCCTCGGGGATCATCGGCATGTAGACCAGTACGCGATCACCTTCGCCGACGGAGAGGTCCTTCAGGATCGCGGCGAACCGGTTCACCTCGGCGAACAGCTCGCCATAGGTGTAGCGCGATTCCTGCCCGGTCTCCGTCGACAGGTAGACGAGCGCCGCCTGGTCCGCGCGCGCCGCCAGATGCCGGTCGACCGCGTTGTGGCAGAGGTTGGTGCGGCCGCCGACGAACCAGCGGGCAAACGGCGGCTTCGAGTAGTCGAGGACCGACTCGAAGGGCGTCTGCCAGTCGATCAGCGCGGCCTTGTCGCGCCAGAATGCATCGCGTTGCGCGAGCGAGCGTTGGTGATAGTCGCGGTACGTCGGCATGGCAATCGCTCTTCCCGAGAAGTGGAGATCAAGGCGCAGGACGGCATGGCCGCGCCCGCGCGGGCGAAAACGCCCACATCGTAGACCGCGCGCGCCGGGGCGACCTTGCGCGCGGTCAAGACGCCCTTTTAGCCGCCGTGCGTATCGGGCGCGATGCGGACCACCGTACGTCCGCGCACCAGTCCCTTGAGATAGGGGTCGAAGTGGGTCGGCAACTCGTCGAAGTCAATCGTCCGGACCAGGTCATGCACGCGGTCCGGCCGCCATTCGACGGCGAGTTTGTTCCAGATGCGCTGCCGCGCGTCCATCGGGCAGTTCACGCTGTCGACACCCAGCAGGTGGACGCCGCGCAGGATGAACGGCATCACCGTCGTGTTGAGCTTGAAGCCCGCGGCGAGTCCCACCGCCGCCACGGTGCCGCCGATCTGTTGCGTCGACAGCAGCCAGGCCAGGATGTCGCCGCCCAGGTTGTCGATGGCGCCGGCGAACGTCGCGCGGTCGAGCGGACGAATCTTGGTCAGGTCGAGCGACTGCCGCAGTACCACTTCCTTCGCGCCGATCCCCTTCAGGTAGTCCGCCTCTTCGCCCTTCCCGGTGATCGCGACGACGTGGTACCCCAGCTTGGCGAGAATTTCGATGGCGACGGAGCCCACGCCCCCGGTGGCGCCGGTGACGGCCACGGGTCCGCTGTCCGGCCGCAGTCCGTTGTGCTGCATATGCGTGACGGCGAGCGCGGCCGTGAAGCCGGCGGTGCCCATCGTCATGGCGTCGAAGGCCGTCATGCTTTCGGGTCGCCGCACGACCCAGTCCGCCGGCACGCGGACGCGCTCGGCGTAGCCACCGTCGTGCGCGACACCCATGTCGTAGCCGGTGACGATCACCTTGTCGCCCGCCTTGAAACGCGGATCTGCCGACGCCTCCACCGTGCCCGCCATATCGACGCCGGCGTTGGTCGGATACTTGCGCATGATCTTGCCGGTGCCGTTGTGCGACAGCGCATCCTTGTAGTTGAT
>JBDTNR010000375.1:0-4133 GCA_039933655.1 Betaproteobacteria bacterium
TCCCAAGGGCGAATACCGGAGTGCGCAGCACGAAGGTAGTCCGCTAAGCCCGCCGGGCCGTCCCAAGGGCGAATACCGGAGTGCGCAGCACGAAGGTAGTCCGCTAAGCCCGCCGCGCCGTCCCAACGGCGAACACCGGAGTGCGCAGCACGAAGGTATTCCTGTGAGCGAAGGAATGTCGCCTTGGACCGCGTCCGGACCCGCGTCGCAGCCGCGCGCCGGCGGACCTCGCCGGCTTCGTTTCCCGGACTTGCGCCGCGGCGGCGGATGGCGCTATCCTAATTAACTAACCGGTTAACCCGGCCGGAAACAACAACGACGGCGGACCCCGATCCGCCCGCGATTTGAACCAAGCCCGGCCACCCGCAACCAGCAAGCAAGGAGGAGTCCCATGCATCACAGCAAACGCAACTGGCTCGCCGCAGGGGCGGCCGCCGTCCTGTCCGTCGTCATTGCCGCGCCCGCATTCGCGCAGGCGACATGGAAGCCGACGAAACCGATCACGATCATCGTGCCATGGGCCGCAGGCGGCTCCACCGACCAGGTCACGCGCGTGACGGCGGCGGAGATCGAGAAGGCGCTCGGCCAGAAGGTGGTGATCGTCAACCAGCCCGGCGCCTCGGGCTCGATCGGCACCAAAAACGCGTTGGAGGCGCCGAAGGACGGCTACACGTGGACCGCCGGTGCCGCCAAGGACCTCGGCACCTACCAGACGCTCGGCATGCTCGACACCAAGATCGGGGACTGGGCGTTGTTCCTGAACGTCGCCAACGTATCGACGCTGTCGGTGAATCCGAACACGCCGTACAAGACCGTCAACGAGCTGCTGGACGCGATGCGCGCGAAGCCCGGCCAGATCAGCGTCGCCACCGCCGGCGTGAACTCGAGCGGGCACAGCGCGATCGAGGCGATCGCCCGCGCCGCCAACGTCAAGTACAAGCACGTCACGTACGACGGCGGCAACCCCGCCGTGGTGTCCACGGTCTCGGGCGAGACCGATGTGACGACGCAGCTGACGGTCGAGCAGGCGGAGATGATCCGCGGCAAGAAGCTGCGCCCGCTGGCGGTGATCGGCGACAAGCCGATCGAGATCGACGGCTACGGCACGATCGAGCCGCTGACCAAGACGATGTCGAACTTCAAGGATCCGCCGAACTACTTCGGCATCTTCATCCCGAAGGGCGTTCCGCCGGAAGTGATCGCCACTGTCGAAAAGATCTGGGCCGACAACATCCGCAACTCGAAGGCGCTGAAGGACTACTCGACGAGCCGCGGCGCGCAGTTCGCCCCGGCGTCCGGCGCCGACGCGGTGAAGGCGGTGATGCCGGCGGTGCAGGTCAATGCGTGGCAGGCGTTCGACGGCGGCAAGGCGAAGGTCTCACCCGACACGCTGGGCATCGCGCGGCCGTAACACTGCAAGGTCTCACCAAGAGACGCGGAGACGCCGAGAAACGCATTCCCGGTGTACTCCGCGCCTTTGGCGCCCCATGGCGCGCGTTTTCCGCGTCCTTTTAGGATTGCCGCCCGCATGCCCGCCACCGCCTTCCCTGTTTCGCCGCGCACCGACCTGCGCACGGGGTTCTTCTGGATCGCGCTGGGCGCCGTCCTCGTGTTCGCGTCGTGGCGGATGGACCGCATGCAGCAGCAAGGTGCTCTGCTGTACACCGCGCCGGGACTGTGGCCGGGCGTCATCGGCCTGCTGATCGCCATGCTGGGCGGCATTCTGGTATGGCGCTCGGTGCGCCGTGCGCACGCCATCGGCTGGGCCGCACGCAACGCGGTCGACACGGTGCTGGTGCCGGCGTCGCGGTTCGCGCTGGCGGCCGCGATGTTCTTCGTCTATTCGCTGCTGCTCGTCGGCCGCGGGCTGCCTTTCTGGCTCGGCACCGGTCTTTTCGTCACCGTGTTCATATTCGTGTTCCGCCGTGCCGACCAGGCGAGCGGTGCCGGCGCCGGAACCCCGCGCGGCGACGCGATACTCGCGCTCACCTGCGGCGTCGTCACCGCCATCGTCATTCCGCTGCTGTTCGAACAACTCTTCTACGTGCGGCTGCCCTGATGTTCGACGGCCTCGTCGCGTTCGGGCATTCGCTCACGACGTTCGCGGACCCGATGTCGATCGGGCTCATCCTGCTGTCGTCGCTCGTGGGCGTCATCATCGGTGCGCTGCCCGGGCTGACCGCGACGATGGGCGTCGCGCTGATGACGACGCTGACGATCAAGATGCCGTCGAACCAGGCGTTGCTCGTGCTGATCTGCACCTACGTCGGCGCGATCTACGGCGGCTCGCGGTCGGCGATCCTGCTCAACATTCCCGGCACGCCGGCCTCCGCCGCGTCGTGCCTCGACGGCCATGCGCTCGCGAAGCAAGGGATGGCGGGCCGCGCGATGGGCATCGCCACGTCGGGCTCGGTGCTCGGCACGCTGATCGGCATGTTCTTCCTGGCGCTTTTCACGCCGGTGCTCGGCAACCTGGCGCTCAAGTTCGGCGCCTACGAGTTCTTCTGGCTCGCGGTGTTCGGTGTCGTGATCGCCGGCACGCTGACTGGCGGCGACCCGCTGAAGGGCTGGATCGCCGGCCTGATCGGCATCTTCGCCGCCTCGGTCGGCCAGGAATCGATCTACGCGTACGACCGGTTCACGTTCGACGACCGCAACCTGGCCGGCGGCTTCAACCTCGTCCCTGCCCTGGTCGGCGCCTTCGGCTTCGCCGAGCTGCTGATGGTCATCCGTGAGCGCGCGATGCCCGTGAAGATCAATCCTTTCGACTCGGTGATCCCCAGGCTCGCCGACGTGGCGCAGTACTGGAAGACAATCGTGCGCTCGGGGCTCATAGGCACGTTCATCGGCATCCTGCCGGGCGTTGGCGAGGACATCGGCGCGTGGTCGTCGTATGCGGCGGCCAAGCGCGCGAGCAAGGAGCCGGAGAAATTCGGCAAGGGCTCGATCGATGGCCTGATGGCCGCGGAGACCGGCGACAACGCATGCGTGCCGGGGGCGATGATCCCGGTGCTGACGCTCGGCATCCCGGGATCGGCGCCGGCGGCGGTGCTGATGGCGGCGATGCTGATCCACGGCGTCCGGCCTGGCCCGATGATCATGATCGAGGCGCCGACGTTCGTGTACGACGTCGTCGCGATGATGATGTACGCGACGCTCGGCATCCTGCTGTACGGACTCACGCTCACCAAGCTGCTGATCAAGGTGCTGATGGTGCCCAAGCCCGTCATCATTCCGATCATTTTCGTGCTCTGCGTCGTCGGTTCCTTCGCCATCTCGTCGCGGCTCTTCGACGTGTGGGTGATGCTTGGCTTCGGCGTCCTCGGCTTCGCGCTGCGGCGCCTCGATTACCCGGTGGCGCCGCTCGTCCTCGGCATGGTGCTGGGCGACCTGATGGAAAAGGGACTGCGCCGCGGCCTCGTGCTGTCAGACGGCAGCCTCGAGCCGTTTTTCACGCGGCCGATTTCCGCCGGGCTATGGATCACGATCGTCGTGGTCGTGCTGATGAAGATGCCGGCGATACGCAATCTCCTCCGGCGCGGAGCGGCGAAGCCCGCCGCGTAGAACGACCTGATGAGCGAAACCATGATCGGCGGCGACCGCGACGGCTGCGACGCGCTCGAGCCGGTGCTCGCCGCCAATGCGTCCAGGCGCTTCCTGCTGCATGCACAGCTGCTCGACGCCGCGATCGCCGCCGGCACGGGCGACTTGGGCAACGCGGCCATCATCGCAACGATTCGCCACCGGCCGCCGCCGGCGGCGCTTTAGGGACCTGCACAGTGAAGACAGAACGCGTCGGCATCATCATGAATGGCGTCACCGGACGGATGGGCACCAACCAGCACCTGATCCGCTCGATCAACGCGATCCGCGCGCAAGGCGGCGTCGCGCTTCCCGACGGCACGCGGATCATGCCGGATCCGATTCTCGTCGGCCGCAGCGCCGGCAAGATCGAGGCGCTTGCCCGGGCGCACGGGGTCGGGCGCTGGACGACCGACTTGGACGCTGCTCTCGCCAACAGGGACGATGCGATTTACTTCGATTCGGCGTCGACGGGGCTGCGGCCCGAACTGATTCGCAAGGCGATCGCCGCCGGCAAGCACATCTATACGGAAAAGCCGGTCGCCCCCACG
>JBDTNR010000376.1:0-4111 GCA_039933655.1 Betaproteobacteria bacterium
ACCGTAGACGAAGAATTCCGTGCCTGCCTGGTCGGCGGCGGCGAACCGCGTGTGATTGGCAGCACCCTCGTCCCCCAGTTGCGGCGCCGCCGGCAACGCGTCGTGGACGACGAAGCGGCCGGCGTCCGCGAAGATGGCGCGCAGTACGGCGGTCGTCGTCGGCGCTTCCAGCGCGCGATGGAAGTGCGTGGCGAGGTTGGCAGGGGTGAAGTGCACGCGGCGGTCCGCGGTGTCGGCGGAAGGGCTGACCGTGGCGGCGTTGGCGACCCACATCGCTGCCGCCGACGAACAGGCGGCCAGCAGCGCCGGCGCGTCGCGCGCCGCGCGGACGACGACTTCCGCGTCGGTACCGGCGAACCCGAGCGCGCGCAGCGCGGCGGTGTCCGGTCGGTCGTGCGGCGGCAGCACCGCCTGCGGCAGCCCTCGCGCGGCGAGCGCCCGCATCTTCGCCAACCCCTGCAGCGCCGCGGCGCGCGGGTTGGCGACGAGATTGGCATTGCGTTCGGCGGCGAGGTTTCCGCGGGCGAGTCCGGCGTAGTTGTGCGTCGGGCCGGGAATGCCGTCGAAGTTGTACTCGGCCATCGCGCGTCTAGCGGTCGCCCGGTGCCACCGGCACGGCGCGCACGGTATCGCCTTCGCCGACGCGCAGCGCGTCGGCGGCGTACGGCAGCAGCGGAAAGCGGTCGGCGCGGACGGGCGCGGCGACGATGATCGCGCGGAAGTCCGCGAAACTGCGGTTGCAGACGAGCCACGGGATGTCGTCGGTCAGGCTGTCGGGGACCGGATCTTCCTCACCCAGCGTGACGGGCATCACCCGCGACTGGCGGACGGCGTGGATGTCGTCGCGAAAGCATTCGAGTGTCGGGCCGGCGTCGAAGATGTCGACATAGCCTTCGTAGCGGAAGCCTTCCTGCTCGAGCATCGTGCGCGCCGGCTGCGTGTCGGCGTGGACGGCGCCGATGGCGTCGCGCGCCGCCTCCGGCAGCAGGTTCACGTAGACCGGATGCTTCGGCATCAGCTCGGCGATGAACGCCTTCTGGCCGATGCCGGTCAGGTAATCCGCCGTCGAATACTCCATCGCGAAGAAGTGCCGCCCCAGGCCCTCCCAGAACGGACTTCTGCCGTCCGCGTCGAGCCGCCCGCGCAATTCCGCGATGATTTTTTCCGAGAACCGCTGTGCAAACTCGGCGATGAACAGCAGCCGGCACTTGGCGAGCAGCACGCCGTTTTTCCCGCGTCGGTATCCCTGGTCGAGGAACAGCGAGCACAGCTCCGTATGCCCGGTGTGGTCGTTGGCGAGGAAGAGCGTCGGCGCCACCGTGTACACCGCCAGCGCGCGCGACGCGTGGACCAGCGTGCCCACGTGGTAGTTGTACCAGGGCTCCGACAGTCCGACGGCGCCCTCGATGGCGCTGATGCCGACGATGCGGTCGGGGCCGTGGGGGCCGGCGCCATGGGCGCCACCCTCGATCAGCACGAAGACAAAGCAGGCGTCGGCGGGCGTCGCCGTGCCGGCGAATGACGCGAGCGAGCGTTCGATGCGCGATGCCAGCCGCTCGCGATTGGCGGGGAGCGTCGTCAAGCCGGTGCCGGTGCGCTCCGACAGCGCGAAGATGCCGGGCAGGTCGTCGCGCGCGATCGGGCGAATGTAAAACATCGGGGTGGCACTACAACCGAGAACCTTGAACCACAAAGAACGCGAACGAAGAACTCACGCGTGTCGGCGCGGCGGGTTCGCGCGCGTCAGCCGGCAAGCGAGCATCGCACCGCCGTCGTCGTGTACTTCGTGCTCCTGGTGTTCTTGGTGTTTCGAGTCGTGGATCGTGGAAGCATCCGCTACGTCAGCGCGCGGTTGAGCGCCGTCTCCAGCCGTGCCAGGCCTTCGAGGATTTCGTCGAGCGAAATGACGAGCGACGGCGCGATCCGCACGACGTCGGGCCCGGCGACGAGCACCATGAGACCGGCCTCGCCGGCCGCGCGAACCACGTCCATCGACTTGCCTTTCCACGGCGCGTCGAGTTCGCAGCCGAGCCACACGCCTTCGCCGCGCAGGTCGCAGAAGACGCGGCGACGCGCGTTGATGGCCTTGAGCCCCTCCATGAACAGCGCGTGTCGCGCCTTGACGCCGTCGAGCACTTCCGTCGTGTTGATGATGTCGAACACCGCACCGGCGACCGCGCAGGCGAGCGGATTGCCGCCGAACGTCGTGCCGTGGACGCCGACAGAGAACGCACTGGCGACGTCGTCCGTCGTCAGCAGCGCGCCGATCGGAAAGCCGCCGCCCAGGCCCTTCGCGCTGGTCAGGATGTCCGGCACGAAGCCTTTTTGCATGTACGAAAAGAGCGCGCCGGTGCGCCCCATGCCGCTCTGGATTTCGTCGAGGATCAGCAGCGCGTTGTGCGCGGTGCACAGGCGCCGCGCGGCTTGCAGGAATTCAGGCGTGCCCGGCGTCATGCCGCCTTCACCCTGCATCGGCTCGAGCAGCACCGCACAGATCCCGTCGCCGCCTTCCGCGAACTCGCGCTCCAGCGCCGCCACGTCGTTGTACGGAATATGGGTGATGCCGGCCGGATTCGGGCCGAACCCGGACGCGTATTTCGGCTGGCCACCCGCCGTGACGGTGAACAGCGTCCGCCCGTGAAAGCTGTTCATCGTGGAGATGATCCGGATCTTCTTCTCGCCGAAATGGTCGTGCGCGTAGCGGCGCGCGAGCTTGAGTGCCGCCTCGTTCGCCTCGGCGCCGGAGTTGCAGAAGAACGCGCGGTCGGCGAAGGTGTGATCGACCAGGCGCCGCGCGAGCCGCAACGCCGGCTCGTTGGTGAACCAGTTCGACACATGCCAGAGCGTGCATGCCTGATCGGTCAGCGCGCGGACCATCGCCGGGTGGCAATGGCCGAGCGAGGTGACGGCCACGCCAGCCGCGAAGTCGATGTACATGCGGCCGTCCTGGTCCCAGACGCGCGAGCCTTCGCCGCGCACCGGCACGAACGAGGCGGGCGCATAGCAGCGCACCATCAGCTCGTCGAACGTCGCACGCGACACCGGCAGCGTCGACGCGGTGGTGGCGGCGGTGACGGCGTCGCGCCGCGCGGTGGCGGCGACGAGCGCCTGGGCCGAGAGCTTGTTCATCGTGGGCGTCCGGACGCGCTTTTCAGGCCGGCGCGGTGGCGACGACCTGGATTTCGACCTTGTAGTCGGCATTGGCGAGCGAGGCTCCGACCGTCGCGCGCGCCGGCGTCTGCCCGGGCACGACCCAGCCTTCCCATACGGCGTTCAGTGCGGGGAAGTCCGTCATGTCCGGCAGGAAGATCGTGGCGGACAGCAATCGCGACTTGTCGCTGCCGACCTCGCCCAGCAGGCGGTCGATCGACGCCAGCACCTGTCTCGTCTGCGTGGTCATGTCGGCTTTGCCGTCGTCGGCGACCTGGCCGGCAAGATAGACGATGCGCTCGCCGCCCGGCGTGAAGACGACGGTTTCGGACAATCGCTTGCCGATGTGGCGGCGTTCGATGGGCATCTTGGTATCCTTTGGCTGGAAACAGGTCCAGACCGGGATTCTAAAGGGAAATGAGCGCTCGCCTCGCACTTGGCCTGGCCGCCGCCGCGATGTTCGCCGCCGTGGCGCTGGGCGCGTTCGGTGCGCACGCGCTCCGCGCGCGACTCACGCCGGACATGCTGGCCGTCTGGCACACCGCCGTGCTGTACCACGCGTGGCACGCGCTCGGCCTGTTTGGCGTCGGACTCCTGCTGCTGCACTGGCCGGAACGCGGGCTGCTGGCCATCGCCGGCGGCCTGTTCATTGCCGGCATCCTCCTCTTTTCCGGCAGCCTGTACGCGCTGGCGCTGACGGGCATTCGCGGTTTGGGCGCCGTCACGCCCTTCGGTGGCGTGGCGTTCCTGGCCGGATGGGGGGCTGTTGCGGTGGCGTGTCTGAAGCGCGGATGACGGCTTGCCGCGCTCAAGACCCTTCGGGGTCAGAGCTGTAATCTTCGGCGTGGCGCAATGATCACATTCTTCGCTATGTATCGACCCTTCGGGGTCAGAGCTGCCTTCGGGGTCTGCCTTCGGGGTCTGCCTTCGGGGTCAGAGCTGTAATCTTCGGCTAATACAT
>JBDTNR010000377.1:0-4107 GCA_039933655.1 Betaproteobacteria bacterium
CGCCTTCCACAGCGCGGCGCCGGTGAACTGGTTGCGGAAGTCGCGGAACTGGATGCCGTCGTACGCCTTCAGGATGCTGTTCACGTCGACGAACGGAAAGTAGTTCGTCCGCTTGTCCGCCATCGTGATCGGCTCGCCGGTGTTCGGGTTGAAACCGGGGTTGCAGTTGTATTCGACGTGGCATTGCCCGCATTGCAGGCGGCCGTCGTAGCGCTCGAGCATGCCGATCTTGCGCGTGAAGCCGCGCACACCCATGTCCTTGACGTCGACCTTTGTCTTGCGCGGGTCCTGTGAATAGAGCGTTGGCGCGTCGGTGCGCGTCACCGCTTCGATCAGCGCGTCGCGGACGATGCGCGGCTTGGCCGCGTGCGGGTCGTGGCAGAAGATGCAGTTGAGCGAATGGTTGACCGCCCGCGCGGCCTCGACGACCTTGGACGTGCGGCTCCACTTGGCGCCGGGCACCGGGTCGCCCATGTACGCCCACTCGAGGATGTGGTCCTGCGTCTTGCACGACAGGCACACCGGATTGGCCGCCGCCGCGGTGCCGGGCTTGAACGACTTCTGGTCGGAATTGTCCGGGTACAGGTCGATCAGCACGTCCCAGACCTTGAAGTCACCCGAGCCAGCGAGGTAGCGCCAGCGGTCCTTGGGCGTGAAGCGGCCCCCGAATGCGCGGTCGACGACGTATTGATCGAGCAGCGCGAACGTGTGTCCGCGCGGCAGGTTGTGTTCCTTCGTGAAGCCATGAGGCGTCATCAGCAGGTCGTACGCTGGGTCGGGCGCCGGACCGGTCATCTGCTTCTTTTCGAACCGCGCCGTGCGGTGGAAGTCCATCTGCGCGTATGACTTGTACTGGTTCTGGTGACAGCCGCCGCAGGTGGCGAGATCGGTCTTGGTCGCCGGCCGTTTCGAGGCGTCGGCAAGGTGCGCCGCGGTGCCGTCGTGGCACGCGTTGCAGCCGACCGTCTTGTGCTTGCCGCCGTCGTAGAACGCCTTGATCGGCGCGTGGCAGGCGAGGCAGGCCGAAGGGTCGAACGCCGCGGCCTTCGCCGGCGGTCTGGCCGTGGCCTGCTTGGGTTGCGCGAGCGCGGATGTGGCCGCGATGGCGAGAATCGCAATTCCAGCGGCAATGGCGGAGCGCGCCAGCGCGCGCACGGCAAGGCTCATGTTCATGCGGGTCCTCTCCTGTTGTGCTTAAGGCAGGCGCCTCTCGCGGAGAGTCTAGCCATGCGCCGCGCCGGCCGGATGTGCAGTTGCGCAACTGTTGATCGAAATCAACTCGCGCCGATGCCGCGGCGCGGGGGACTCAATCGCCGCCAGTCATCGTCTGTCGCGAACGCGAGCAGCCCATCACTTCGCGTGCGGTGCCGCGACAAATTGCCGCTGCGCGATCGCGCGTGCCGCAATCGACCCGCGCCGCGGAACCGACCAGGCTACTCGAGTTCGATCGCGTCGCTGATGGCGGCGATGCCGGCCTTGGCGCAGACGTCGTCGGCGTCACCGCCGGGCGCACCCGAGACCCCGATGCCGCCGACGATCGATCCCTTCGCGCGGATCATCAGTCCGCCGCCGACGGCCACGACACTGGGCAGCGAGCGGATGCCGCTCGACGGCCGACCCGCCTGCGTCGTCGCGGCAAGCTCCGTGGTGTCGGTGCGAAAGCTGACCGCGGTAGCGGCCTTGCCGATCGCGGTCTGCGTCGTGTGCGTTCCGGCGAGGTTGTCGCGCAGCACGGCGAGCGGCGCGCCGACGCGGTCGACGACCGCCACCGCGACCGTGAAGCCGTCCTTCTGGCACCGGGCAAGCGCCGCCTGCGCCGCGTCGCGCGCGGCGGACGTCGTCAGCGTCGTATAGCTGGTGAGGAGCTTCTGCGCGGCCGCCGTGCCGGCGCACGCGAGTCCCGCGCAAAGCGCTGCTGCCATGATCGTGATGCGCTTCATTGGTGCTCTCCTGAATGTGCTGCTTTGGTCCGTCCGTCGTTGCTCGTCGGTCCCGTCACTTGCCCGTGAATACCGGCGCCCGCTTTTCCTTGAACGCACGAATGCCTTCCCGGTAGTCCTCGCTGTCGTAGACGACGCGACGCAATCCCTGCACGCGCTCGAAGCCCTGCGGCGACATCGGTCGGGCGCCCGCCAGGATGCGCAGCTGTTCCTTCATCACCGCGATGGACAACGGCGCGTTCGCGGCGATCTTCTGCGCGATCCTGAGCGTGAACGACAGGAGCTCGGGTACCGGGACGACGTGATTGATCATGCCGAACTGCTCGGCGCGCGCCGCCTTGATCGGCGCGGCGGTGAAGGCCATCTCCTTCACGATCCGCAGGTTCGCCGAATTCATGAACGTCACCATCCCCGATACGTTATACGGCACGCCGAGCTTGGCGGGCGTGATCGCGAAGGTCGTCGCCGGCGCGGCGACGATCAGGTCGCAGGCGAGCGCCGTCTCGCACGCGCCGCCCCAGACGGTGCCCTCGATCATCGCGATGATCGGCGCACTGAAATTCTCGATCTCACGGATCAGGTGGCGCAGCGGATCGTCCCAGCCGAGCGGGTCGCGGCCGTCGGTGGGCAATTCGGAGACATCGTGTCCGGCCGACCATACGCGTGCGCCCGGTTGCGAACGCAGGATCGCCACGCGCACGCCCTCGGCGCGGAACCGCGCGAGCGCGCCGATCAGTTCGGTCACGAGCTGCGCCGACAGCGCGTTGTGCTTTTCGGGGGAATTGAGCGTGAGGAAGCCTATGTGATCCTGCACTTCCGATACGATCAACGGCATGACGTCTTTCCTTCGCGGGACAGCAGGCGCGGCGTTCTGCCTGATGCGTGCCAGCGTAATCCAACTGCCGGCGCCGCGCCACCGTGGACGGCTCCAGCCGGTGCTTCAGATGACCCGCGAGTATTGCGGTCCCTGCTGCCTTTCGCGCAGGTAGCGGTCGAAGTTCATCGCGACGGTGCGCACCAGCAGGCGGCCGCGCTCGGTGACCTGCAGCCGGTCCTTCGCGATGGTGACGAGTCCGTCGGCCGCCAGCGGCGCGAGCGCTTCCAGTTCAGCGGCGAACGTGTCGGCGAAACGAATGCCGTGCGCCCGCTCGATCTCCGCGAAGTCGAGGTCGAAGTCGCACATCAGTTTCTGGATGACGTCGCGCCGCAGCAGGTCGTCGGCGTCGAGCAGCACGCCGCGCATCACCGGCAGCACGCGCAGGTCGAGCTTAGCGTAGTACTCGTCGAGCGTCTTCACGTTCTGGATGTACGCGGCGCCCACCTTGCCGATCGCCGAGATGCCGAAGGCGATCAGGTCGCGGTCGGGCTGCGTCGAGTAGCCCTGGAAATTGCGGTGCAGCTTGCGCTCGCGCTGCGCCACGGCGAGCTCGTCGGCGGGCTTCGCGAAGTGGTCCATGCCGATGTAGACGTAGCCGGCTTCGGAGAGCTTGGCGATCGCCAGGGCGAGTATCGCGAGCTTGTCGGAAGGCGAGGGGAGTTCGGCGATCGCGATGCGCCGCTGCGGCTTGAACAGATGCGGCACGTGCGCGTAGCTGTACAGCGCGATGCGATCCGGGGCGGCGGCGATCACGCGATCGAGCGTGGTCGAGAAACCGCTGACCGTCTGCCGCGGCAGGCCGTAGATCAGGTCGGCGTTGACCGACACGAAGCCGGAACGACGCGCAGCATCGATGACGGTGCGGGTTTCCTCTTCGCTCTGGATGCGATTGACCGCTTTCTGGACTTCAGGATCGAAGTCCTGGATGCCAACCGAGATGCGGTTGAACCCCAGTTCGCCCAGGAACTCGATCGTGTCGGCGGTGACCTTGCGCGGATCGACCTCGATGGAGATCTCGGCATCGGCCGCGAACGCGAAGTGCGCGCGCAGTGCCGTCATCAGCGCGGCCATCTCGTCGCGCGCGAGGAACGTCGGCGTGCCGCCGCCCCAGTGCAGCTGGGTCACCGGGGGCGAGCCTTCGACCAGCGCGCCGACCATGGCGATCTCGCGCTCGACGTAGCGGATGTACTTGGCCGAGCGCCCGTGGTCCTTGGTCAGGACCTTGTTGCACGCGCAGTAGTAGCAGATGGTGTTGCAGAACGGCAGGTGCACGTAGAGCGACAGCGGCTG
>JBDTNR010000378.1:0-4054 GCA_039933655.1 Betaproteobacteria bacterium
GTGCCCGGCGATACGGCACCCGTCTTCAACTACGAATATCCGGCCGAGCTCAAACGCGCACTGCTCGGGTTGTGGGGCGGCACCGTCGGCCGGCCCGACCGCGCCGGAGCCACGCGATGAATACCGCATGGCGGATCCGTTTGCTGCCATCTTTGCTGGGCGTGGCGCTGATCGCGGGCTGCGGCGCCGCGGACAAGCCGGTCGAAGTCGTGCGTCCCGTCCAGCTGATGCAGGTGGTGCTCGGCAATGCCGCGGACACCGCCGTCTTCGCCGGCGAGGTGAAGGCGCGGCACGAGGCGGAACTCGGCTTTCGCATCGGCGGCAAGATCGTCGCCCGCAGCGTCGACATCGGGGCACGCGTGAAAAAAGGACAGCTCCTCGCGCGGCTCGATCCGGCCGATGTCGGCCTGCAGGCCGAAGCGGCGAAGGCGCAGGTCGCGGCCACCGAGACCGAATACAGGTTTGCGCTGGCCGAGTACGAACGCTATCAGTCCCTGCTCCGCGAAAAATTCATTAGCGCCTCCGCGCTCGACGCCAAGCGCAATGCGCTGGACGCCAACCGCGCGAAGTACGAGCAGGCAAAGGCCAACCTGGCCGTCTCGCAGAATCAGGCGAGCTACGCGACGCTGGTCGCCAACGAGGACGGCGTGATTACCGCGGTCAGCGCCGAGCCCGGACAGGTGGTCACCCCGGGCCAAGCGGTGGTGCGGATCGCGCGCGAGGAAGAGCGCGAGGTCGCGATTCACGTACCCGAGAACCGCATTGGTGAACTCAAGTCCGCGCAACAGCTCGTTGTCGTGCTGTGGGCGAATCCGGGGAAGCAGTATGCGGCGCGCATGCGCGAAGTGGCGCCGGCCGTCGACCCGACGACGCGCACATTTGCAGTGCGCGTGACGATTGTCGACGCCGATCCCTCCGTGCAGTGGGGCATGACGGCGAACGTGGGTGTGCTGGGCGTGGGCAAGTCGCAATCGGCGCTGCTGCCGCTGACGTCGATCTACCAGTTGGACGGCGCGCCTGCCGTGTGGCGCTACGACACGGCGACGCACAAGGTGAGTCTCGCGCCGGTGACGATCGCCCAGTATCGCGAGGACGGCGTCGTCGTCACCTCAGGCGTCGCGCAGGGAGACTGGCTCGTCGCGGCCGGGGTCCACAAGCTGGTGCCGGGTCAGGTGGTGCGCCCTTACGAAGGCGGGTCCGGCGCGGTGGCGGCCCCGGGGGCGTCTCCCGCAGCCGGGCGCACACCCGACGCCGCGAAGCTCGTCACGTCGCGCAACTGACGCGCGGCCCCAAGCGGACGAAAGTCGTGTCGCCTCCAGCACAGGGCGGGTTGCCACGCTCGCGCTTCAATCTGTCCGAGTGGTCGCTGACGCACCGGCAGCTGGTCCTCTACCTGATCCTCGTTTTCGCCATCGCGGGCGCCATCGCGTACCAGCGCCTCGGACAGTCCGAGGATCCGCCATACACATTCCGCGTCATGGTCGTCAAGACCAACTGGCCGGGCGCCGCGGCGCAGGAGGTCGAGCAGCAGGTGACCGATCGCGTCGAGCGCAAGCTGCAGGAAGTGCCCAATGTCGACTGGGTGCGCAGCTATTCGAAGCCGGGCGAATCGCTCGTGTTTTTCGCTCTCAAGGATTCCGCGCCCGCAAGTTCGGCGGCCGACGCGTTCTACCAGGTCAGGAAGAAGATCGGCGACGTCCGTGGCCAGTTCCCGGCCGGCACAGAGGGGCCGTACTTCAACGACGAGTTCGGCGACACCTACACGAACATCTACGCGCTGACCGGCGACGGCTTCGGCTATCGCGAGCTCAAGGAATTCGGCGACCGCATTCGCGCGGAGCTGCTGCGGATCCCCGGCGTGGCCAAGGTGGATTTCATCGGCGAGCAGGACGAGAAGATCTTCATCGAGCTGTCGAACAGCAAGCTCGCCACGATGGGGATCGACCCCACGCAGATCATCGAGACGCTCGCCAAGCAGAACGTCGTGGCCGCCTCCGGCGTGTTCGACACCGGGACCGACCGGATCTTCGTGCGGCAGACGGGCGCGTTCGACAGCGTCGACGCGATCCGCGACCTCTCGCTGCGCGCGAACAACCGGGTGCTCCGCCTGGGCGACATCGCCAAGGTGACGCGCGGCTACGTCGATCCGCCGCAGCAGAAGATGCGCTGGCAGGGCAAGGAAGCGCTCGGCCTGGGGGTGACGATGGTAAAGGGCGGCGACGTGATCGAGCTGGGCCACGAACTCGATCGCGACACCGTGCGGCTCGCGCAAGTGCTGCCGGTCGGCGTCGAGCTCGCGCAGGTGGCGAGCATGCCGCGCGCCGTGCAGCGCTCGATCAACCAGTTCCTGCGCTCGCTGACCGAAGCGGTGCTGATCGTGCTCGCGGTGTCGCTGGTCACCCTGGGCCTGCGTACCGGGCTCGTCGTGGCGGTGTCGATTCCGCTGGTGCTCGCGGTGACGTTCCTCTTCATGTGGCTGCTCGACATCGGCCTGCACAAGATCTCGCTGGGCGCGCTCATCCTGTCGCTCGGGCTGCTGGTCGACGACGCGATCATTGCTGTCGAGATGATGGCGATCAAGCTGGAGCAGGGATACGACCGCTTCCGCGCCGCCAGCTTCGCCTACACGAGCACGGCATTTCCGATGCTGACCGGCACGCTGGTCACCGTTGCGGGCTTCCTGCCGATCGCGACGGCGAAGAGCGGCACCGGCGAGTACACGCGTTCGATTTTCCAGGTGTCGGCGATCGCGCTGATCGCGTCGTGGGTGATCGCCGTCGTCGTGATTCCGTACCTCGGCTACAAGATGTTGCCGGACCGCGCGACGGCGCACGAGCCGTCACTCTTTCGCAGGTTGTGGGCGCGGCTGACCCGGCGGCCGTTGCCGGCGGCGGCACCGCTGGCGCATCCGGCGCCGGACGCCGTGTACCAGACGCCGTTCTACAGCGCGCTGCGCCGGGTGATCGCGTGGTGCGTTGGCCATCGCGTGACGATCCTCGTCGGCACGGTGGCGCTCTTCGTCGGCGCGGTGGCGCTGTTTCGCTTCGTGCCGCAGCAGTTTTTCCCGGCGTCATCGCGCGTCGAGCTGCTGGTGGACCTGCGGTTGCCCGAGGGCAGCTCGTTCGCCGCGTCGCTCGCCGCGACCAAAAAGCTGGAGGCGATCCTCGACCAGGATGCGGCCATCGAAAGCTATGTTGCCTACGTCGGCAGCGGATCTCCGCGTTTCTACCTGCCGCTCGACCAGCAGCTGCAGCAGGCCAATTTCGCGCAGGTGGTGCTGATTGCGACGAGCATCGAGGAGCGTGAGAAGATCCGCACGCGGCTGCTGGCGCTCTTCGACGCCGATTTCCCCGAGTTGCGCGGCCGGATCTCGCGCCTGGAGAACGGACCGCCGGTCGGCTTCCCGGTGCAGTTCCGCGTGTCCGGCGAAAACGTGGCGACCGTGCGCACGATCGCCCAACAGGTGGCGCAGATCATGCGTGCCGATGGCGACACGTCGCAGGTGCAGTTCGACTGGGACGAGCCGTCCAAGGTGATCAAGGTGGCCATCGACCAGAACAAGGCGCGCGTGCTCGGCATCTCGTCACAGGACCTCGCGCTCTTCCTCAACAACTCGCTGTCCGGCTTCTCCGTCACCTACTACCGCGAGCGGGACAAGCGGGTCGAGGTCGTCCTGCGCGGCGCCGCCGACGAGCGCGCGAAAATGAGCTTTCTCAAGGACCTGGCGATTCCCGCGCGCAACGGCACCGCGGTGCCGATCACCCAGATCGCCGACATCGACTACGAGCTGGAGCCGGGCATTGTCTGGCGCCGCAACCGGCTGCCGACGATCACCGTGCGCTCCGACGTGGCGGGAGATGCGCAAGGCCCACAAGAAGGGCAAGTAATCCTCCTCGACCATCGGCCGGGGCCAACCAGCCCCGGCCGATCGGCCTGAACGAAATCTCCGACACTGTAGCAAGATTACCGGGTCATGCCGCTCTCGCTTTGTGAAGGGTCTTGCAGGTTGTCCATCACTACGACATCCCCCCGGCCGAGGGTCGGTGCCAGGTGC
>JBDTNR010000379.1:0-4052 GCA_039933655.1 Betaproteobacteria bacterium
TTGGCGTGCTCGTCGTCGTGCCTACCCAGCTCGATACTGGTTTCGACCGCGGCCACACGCTCGCGGCGGCGCCGGCAGCACCCGTCGAGGTGTCGATCATCCCGGCGCGCCTCGATGGGTACGGTGCGCGCGAACCCAAGGTCGCGTGGGCGTTCGACAGCAAGTCGCAGCCGAACTGCAAGCCGGAAGTCTAAAGCCGGTCATCGCGGCGCACGGTGCGTACCTCCGCTGGTCGGCCGGCGCGACGCCGGCGCGCCACCCGCACGGCGGCTACTTTTCCAGCGGGAACGCGATCGCGATTTCGTAGGCCTGCGCGGCGCGCAACTTGCTCTCCAGCTGCATGTACTGCGCCGACTTCTTCGGCGGCAACGCCTTCATCACCGCTGTATGC
The DNA here is from genome assembly GCA_039933655.1 of Betaproteobacteria bacterium. Taxonomy (GTDB): domain Bacteria; phylum Pseudomonadota; class Gammaproteobacteria; order Burkholderiales; family Casimicrobiaceae; genus VBCG01. The sequence goes on from JBDTNR010000379.1 coordinate 392, forward strand.
ATCTTGCGCCGGGACTTGATCTCCTGCTCCTCGATCGCGAGCAGTTCGTTGGAAAGGTTCTTCGCGTACGGGGTGGACATCGGCCTGTCGCGCGCGACCAGCGTCTCGAGCGCGACGTTGCGCGCCCGCTGGTACCGGGCGAGATCGCGCTGGTAGGTGTCGTACACCGGCCAGAACTTCTTGGCATCCGCCGGTGACAGGTCGAGCGTCGTTGCGACGAGCGCGCGCTTGTCCTTCTGGGCCGCCGTGCGCAGCGCCTGCACTTCGGCGATGCCGTCGGCGTTGTCCTGCGCCGCCGCGAAGGGCGCCACCATCACGGCGGCGGCCAGCACGGTCATTGCGATGAGCTTCTTCATGTCTACATTCCCTTGCAGCCGCGAAGCGGGCGTCGCGAGGACGCCCGGAACGCTAGTTGTGGAAGAGCAGGACGTTGTTTGCGTGATGCATGAATCTGGCTCAACCGTCGTCCCCGCGAAAGCGGGGACCCAGCGGCGTACCTTTGCGAGCGAAAAACTTAAGCCGCTGGGTTCCCGCTTTCGCGGGAACGACGAGTCCAATCATGCGGCTGCGGCATGCAAAACGACAACAACCTCTTGACGCTTCACAGCTAGTTGAACGTGTAACGCGCACCCGCGAAGAACTGGGTGCCGGTGGCACCGCTGTTCGCGTAGTTGTAGTTGTAATTGTAGCCACCATACGCCGCCTGAACGTCCAGGGGCGCGATCCGGTTGAATACGTTGATGATCGAGCCGAAGATCTGCCAGTTCTTGAAGCCCTTGTAGGCGGCCGACAGGTCAAGCGTCGTGAACGACGCCACCGTGCAGTTGTTGAAGTCGGGCTGCAGGCATTCGGGCAGTTCCTTCGCCTCGATCGTGTCCATCGGTCCCACGTAGCGCACGATGCCCGTGACGTTCCACGGACCCTTTTCCCAGCCGAGCGTCACGTTCAGCCGGTCTTGCGGAATGCCGGCCGAACTCGACAGCCCCGTCGGACCGTGCGTTCCCGCGTACTCGTACGACGTGCCTTCGTTGTACTCGCGCGTGAAGTTCAGGATATGCGTCCATTCGAGCGCCGTCGTCAGTGCACCGTAGGTTTTCATGTCGAGGCGATAACGCGCGGAGAGGTCGATGCCGTCCGTCTTCTGCTTGTAGTCGTTGAGGAACGGCGTGGCCACCGCCAGCACCGTCCCGGAGTTCGGGATGCCGGGGATGTTGTTGGTGTCGCGCAGCACCAGCGCATTGGGAAACGCGGCGGGATCGTTGACGACGAGCTGCGCATCCGCGCCGTTGATGACTTCTTTGGTCTCGATGTTCCAGTAGTCGAGCGTGCCGCTCAAGCCCGGCACCGGTTCCCACACGAGGCCTGCCGTCCAGCTCTGCGATTTTTCCGGCTGCAACTGCGGGTTGCCGATCGCGATGACGCCGGCGTTGCCGGAGCCGCAGTCGGCCGGCGACTCGGTGATCGGACAGCGCACGGGATCGACGACCGACGTGAAGCCGTTGGTGGCGCTGTTGCCCGATTCGTAGGGTCCCGGCGCGCGGAAGCCCGTGCTGTAGGTGCCGCGCAGCACGAGCTCTCTGACCGGCGTGTATTTGACGCCGACTTTCGGCGCCCAGTTCGAACCGTAGTCCGTATAGTTGTCGTAGCGAAGCGCGGCGGTGACCTCGAGGTTCTTCAGCAGCGGCGCGTAGAGTTCGCCGTACACCGCGGTGACGTTGCGCGACGCCTGCGCCGACGAATAGCCGAGGCCGATGACGTTGCCCAGGTACACCTCGTTCTCACCGGGATTGCTCAGTTCCTCGCGGCGGAACTCGGCGCCCACGGCGAGGCCGAGCTGGCCGCCTTCGATTTTCATCAGGTCACGCGATGCCTTGAAGTCGAACTGCGTGTTCTCGCTCCTGGTGTCGAAGCTCAATCCGGGCGCGATATAGCCGTAGATCGCCGGGTTGTTCAGGTTCGCGTTGGCGCCGATGCGGTAGTAGCCGAAGCCCCCCTGCCCGTTCAGCGCCTGCAGCAGGTTCTGGTAGTTGAGGTAGCCGTTCTCGCGGATCTGGCCATCATTCTTGATGTACATGGCGCCCGCGTCCCAGTCCCAACCCCAGTTCGTGCCCTTGATGCCGAGCAGGTAGCGCTGCGTGTCGTCCTGGAATGTGGAGTTGCGGCCGCCGACGTCCGCGGCGGTGTAGTAGAGGCGCGCGACCTGGTCGTCCGCGTTGAATGGATTGTCCGGATGCCCCACCGGCAGGTAGATGTTCGCCGAGCTGATGACGGTTGCGCCTGCGGTGTTGTACCAGGTCGAGCGCACGCCCTGCGGCGTGAACGACGTCGATACCTTCGACTGGAAGTACGAGAACTCCGCGTAGGCCTGCGTCGTCGCGTTGATCTGGTAGGCGCCCTTCGCCAGCACGTTGAGGTTCTCGGTCGTCGGCTGGATCTGCAGGTAGTCCTTGGTGTCCCAGCGGCAGAATCCCTGTTCGTCCACGTTCGCGGCGGCGCAGCCGGGAAGCGACTGGTAGGCGCCGGCGGAACCGTTCGGATTCAACGGATTGACCGGCTGCACATTGCCGACGAGGCTCGCCGTGCCGTAGCCCGACAGCGGATTGCCCGGCCGCGCATCCGGCAGTCCCATGAACGTCAGGTCGTTGGTCCCGATGTACTTGCGGCGGTTGTTGGTTGGAATCGAGTTCTGCTTCTGCCCGTCGATCGTGATGAAGGCGTTGTAGCGGTCCTTCGTCAGGTCGCCGATGCCGGCGGTGACGGCGCCGCGAAACTGGTCGCCGTCGCCCTTGTACGTGGTGCCGCCCGACGCGGTGGCGGTGACGCCGGTGTACTGCTCGCGCAGGATGATGTTCACGACGCCGGCCACGGCGTCGGAGCCGTAGATCGCCGAGGCGCCGTCCTTCAGGATTTCGATGCGCTCGACGGCGTCGAAGGGCACCTGGTTCAGATCAACGAACGAGCGCTGGCCATCGTCGGCGAGGCCGTACACGGCGAGGCGGCGGCCGTTCAGGAGCACCAGCGTGTTGTTGGCGCCCAAGCCGCGCAGCGAGACGCCGGACGCGCCTGCCGCCAAGCCGTTGATGAAGGCGTTCGAGATCGTGCCGTTGTTGTTGGCCGTGATCGACTGGACGACGGCGGCGATGGTCTGCAGACCGGACGCCTGGATATCCTCGCGCGAAATCGTTTCGATCGGCGCGGCGGTTTCGGTATCCACGCGCTTGATGTTGGAGCCGGTCACGTTGATCTTGACGTCCTGCGCCAACGCGGGACCGACCGCGAACAGCGCGGCGGCGAAGGGGATGGCGGCTGCGTGCTTCTTCATCGTGATCCTTGGCTGTCCACGCGGCATGCGCCGCGCGTCGATAGAAAAAATCCGGCGGGTTGCCCCGCCGGATCGATCTTGCACCATCCCGGAAAGCTTACTGGAACGTGTAACGTGCCCCGAGATTGAACATCGTACCCGTGGCGCCGGAAAGCGCGTAGTTGAAGTTGTAGTTGTAGATACCGTAGCCTGCTGTGTAGTTGAACGGCGCGATCCGATTGAACACGTTGATGATCGAACCGTAGATCTCCCAGTTCTTGAATCCCTTGTACGACGCTGACATGTCGAGCGTCGTGAAGGATGACACGGTGCAGAAGCCTTCCACGCCCAGCGACGAAT
>JBDTNR010000380.1:0-4025 GCA_039933655.1 Betaproteobacteria bacterium
CGAAGCGAAGCCGATCGGCGGACAGCCCGGCGCCGTCCAGTTCGACGACGACGTCGTCCTGCTGCTCGCCGTCGAGCAGCAGCGGCGCCCGCCGGTCCGGGGCGGCCGCATAGGGATTGCGCCGGAAGGCGAGCCGTGCGGTGACAGTGGTCGCCTCGGGTACCAGGTCGAACTCGAGGTCCAGCGTGTCGATGAAGAACGCCGGCGGACGATAGTCCAGCCGGCGCTTGACCGGCGCGCCGCTGTCGCGAGGCAGCATGGCCGAACTGCCTACTTCACTTCGATCAGCTCGACGTCGAAAATCAGCGTCGCATTGGGCGGGATGACGCCGCCGGCGCCGCGGTCGCCATAGCCCATGGCGGGCGGGATGATCAGCGTGCGCTGGCCGCCGACCTTCATGCCCACCACACCTTCGTCCCAGCCTTTGATGACGCGTCCGCCACCCAGGAAGAATCCGAACGGCACCTGCCGGTCGCGGGAACTGTCGAACTTGGTGCCCTTGCCCTCAGGCTTGGCAGGGTCATACAACCATCCCGTGTAATGGACAATGACTGGCTTGCCGGTGAGGGCTTCTGCTCCAGTTCCTTGTTTTGTATCTGTTTTTTTGAGTTCCGCTGGCATGGCATTCAACTTGCTTGATCCTTGTGTGGAAGGGTTCGCGGCAGGTGCCTGAGCGGAAACGGCGGTCGCTGTCACCCCTTGCAGTGCGACCAGGACAAACACGGACAAAAAGGCCGGAAAATTAGACATGGCAGCGCGATGGACTTGGTTGATAGGGTTGCGGGGCGTCGGCAGCGATCGGTATTTCCTGCAAAAGGTCGTTTAACAACAAGCGAAAAGGAGCCTCCTCACCCCCGTCGCCGTCACCAATTGTAGCTGACGGCCGCGGCCTTTTGCGCCAATGCGCGATTTGGTCTATAAATGTCGGTTCCCTGCAGGTAGCAGCGTCGTTCAGAGGAGTCCGCCCGATGGAGGCGGTACCCTGTTTGCGCCGTCGGCGCGGACCTGCCCAACACGAGGAATCATGTTTGGTTTTCTGACATCCGGCAGCAAAGACGTCGCGGATCCGCTGGTGTCGGCGAAGACCGCATCGGGCTGGCTGCGCCAGTTGCCCGCGCTCGATGTCATCGGTCGTCAGCAGCATGTGATGCGTGCGTTCGAGGCGATGCGCCAGTCGCGCAAGCCGGTCGATCTCGCCCGCGTGCAGGCCGTCGAGTTCCTCGATGCCGCGCTGGGGGCCGATCGCCGGCAGCTCATCAAGCAATACGTCGAGAACTACGACAGCTCGCCGAAACTCGCCGAGCGGATCTGGCAGGCGATCTACGACCTGTCGCAGGGCTTCATGTACGCGTACCAGACGGCGCTCGAGGAAGCGCTGCGGCAAAGCCAGAATGCGCGGTGGAAGCCCCTTACGCCGCTGCTGTTCGCGCGGCTCGTCCATTACTACGGCACGGACGCCAAGTTGCGCGTCTTCAGGTTCGAGCGCTGGATTCCGGCCAAGTGGATGGAACTCCATCGCACGTACCTGCGGGCGTCGGAACTGGGCCTCGACCGTGTCACGGCGGTGCTCGCGAGCGCCGGACCACATGCCACGCACTGGACGGTCGAGCAGGAATACTTGAACGTCCTGCTGATCCACCAGCTCAACACCGGGAACATGACACCGCCGCAGCTCGACTGGGCGATGTCGCAGTTGCGCGCGTGGAGCCGCCGGCTGCAGCTCGATGCCGTGCCCCGTTCGCCCGAGGGTTTTTTCGTCGACGTCGCCGGCAAGACGGGCCTTGGCCGCCGCACCGGCAACGACTCCGGCTCGATGTTGCGTTACCTCGACACGACGCCGCTCGCCGAAGCGCTCGAGCGCGCGATCGGCGCGCTGCGCCAGGCCGAGTCGACGGACCAGGGTCCGGCCGCACCGATCAACCAGCTGCGGATCGCCATCCTCGAGAAGGTGAGCCCTTCGGTGTCGCCGAATCTCAACGCCGAGTTGCGTCGCGACCCGCGCATCGCATGCGCGGTGGCGGCCAAGGTGCGCATCGGGCTGTCGCGCATCTCGTACGAGCTGATGCAGAAGGATTCCGGCGAGGCGGCGAACGATTCCGGTGCGGCCTCCGAGCAAATCGAGGTCTACGCCGTCGCGGACGGGTCGGGCGCCAAGCGCCGCGTCCCCGACGAGCACGATTCGCTGGCCGCCAGCCTGTCGTCGTTTTCCGACCCCATGTGGCAGGTCAAGGATCGCAGCATCGCCGGACTGCGCATCGCCGCGTCCGGCGGCATCGGCCAGGCATTGACGCTCGGTGCGCTCGTCGCGGTGCGCCAGTCGGATCTGTCGGACTGGGTGCTGGGCGTGGTACGTCGGCTGAACAAAGTCTCCAACGACGAAGTCGAGGCGGGGATGTCGATCATCGCGGACCGCGTCGTACCGGTGACGCTGCATGCGGTGCGCCAGGCCAAGGACGACATGGGCTTCGTCGTCGACGGCATCGACGTGTCGACGATGGGCGCGCGCTTCCACGGCCTCTACCTGCCGCCGCCGTCGCGGCCGGACAAGCCGCTCGCCGTAAAGACGTTGATCGTGCCTACGCAGGAATTCTCGGAAGGCCGCAGCGTGATTCTCACCACGGGCCGCTCCGTCTACACGGTCGCGCTGCGGCATCTCGTCGAGCAGCGCGCCGACTGGAGCTGGGCGGCCATTCAGATCATCGAGAAAAAATCACGCGTGTAACGGGCGCGAATTGCGTCACGGGCAGCCGCTCCGCGACCCGCGGCGCAATTCGTGAGACGAGGGTCAGACTCGAATTTCCGTAGGCGCTCCATGAGTGGCGCCGCTCGGCAAGGAAACTCGAGTCTGACCCTCACTTCCCTGTGACCCTCACTTCCCTGTGACCCTCATTTCCCTGTCCGCTCAGTCCTGCGGCCTGAACTTGAGCGTGAGCGTCCGCTGGAAGAGGTCCGGACGGTCGGGCCGCGGCAGAGGCGACGACTTCAGTATCGCGCGCTGCACGGCCTCGTCGTAGGCGCGGCTTCCGCTCGACTTGCGCAGCGTGGCGTCGATGATTTCTCCGGTGGGCAGCTGCACGACTTCGAAGATCGCTTCGGGATTGCCCGGCAGGTCGGACGGCACCACGACATTGCCTTTCACCTTGGCCTGGATGCGGCGGATCCAGTCGGCCTGGGACTTCGAGCGTGCGTCGCCTTCGGCGGCTTCGCGCGCACGCACCTGTGCTTCGCGCTCGGCCTGCGCGCGCAACTGCGCGTCGCGTTCGGCCTGCGCACGCGCCTGCGCTTCGCGTTCGGCTTGCGCGCGCAGCGCGGTCATCTCCCGTTGCGCGCGCTCGCGCGCGTCCGCCTGTCTCTTTTCGTCCAACTTGCGCTTGTCCTCGGCTTCCTTCGCCTCGCGTGTCTTGCGTTCAGTTTCGCGCCGCTCGGCTTCCGTTTTCTTCTTGCGCTCCTCCTCCTGCTTGGCCTTGAGCGCGATGTCCGCGGCGTGCGGATCCGCCTTCGGGGTCACCGGGTCCGGGGGCGGCGGCGGCGAAGGCGTGACCGGAGGGGGTTTCACCGGTTCGGGCTCCGGCGATGGCGGCGTGGGCATGGGCGGCGCCTTCACGGGGGGCGCATAGAGTTCGGCCGTGACCGGTACCGGCGCGCGGTTTTGCCATTGCACCGAGAACACGAGCACGACGAGGAAGCCGAGCTGCACGGCCACGGCGAGCAGCAGCGCCCACCATTTGCCGGTGATGCGGCGCGGTTGGCGCGGCCGATCGGATTTGACCATCGTTGCGATCCGGGAATCGACGCTTAGCTCGCCGGCGGACGCGCCAGCAGGCCGACCTTCTTGACGCCGTTGCGCTGCAGGAGGTCGAGGATCGCCAGCACGTCCTCGTAGCGCGCGTTCTTGTCCGCCGCGATCACCACAGGCTGTTCGCGACCCGCCTGCTTGCCGAGCACCCGCGCGACAAGTTCGTCGCGCGTCACGCGGGCGGCCGGCGTGTTCGCCGCCTGGTCGCGCAGCCACAGCGCGTCGTTGC
>JBDTNR010000381.1:0-4016 GCA_039933655.1 Betaproteobacteria bacterium
GGCAACCGGTCTTCGGTTGCAGCTGGTGCGCAACCCCGCACTGCTCATACTGACGTTGACAACAACATCGCGAGCGACGCGCGGGAAACGCCCCGCAAGCGCACGTGCGAACGGGACCCGCGCCCGCCTGCCGGCGACCGGCGGCGACGGTTCCCTGAAACTGGGGGGTGTCCGCGTGCACGTCAGCGCATTCGAGTTGTACCGGATCGGACCGGGTCCGTCGTCGTCCTATACGGCGGGTCCGCAGCGCGCAGCGTTGCGCTTCGTGCACGAGCTTGCGGCGGACGGTATGTTGCGTCTCGCGGCGCGCGTCGAGGCCGAGCTCTACGGAGGACTCGCCTTTCACGGACGCGAACACGCCAGCGACCGGGCGATCGTGGCCGGGCTCGGCGGCCAGATCCCGGAACGCTGTGACGGCGCGGCGCTCGCGTTGTGCATGTCGCGGGCGCAGACCGAGCGTACGGTCGCGCTGGGCGGCCGGCACCGGGTGCGGTTCGACCCCGCGCGGGACCTGCGCTTCGTCGTCGATCATTCGCTCGCGCACGACGGCAACGCCGTGCGGTTCCTGGCACGCGACCTCCGCGGCGATGTCATCGCGTCGCGCCTTTATTTTTCCACTGGCGGCGGCTCGGTGCTTGGGGAAGACGACGCCGGCACTGGCACCGCGTTGCCGCGTGTCCCCTATCCATGGCACACCGCCGACAGCCTGCTTGCCGTATGCCGGGAAAACGGCAAGCGCATCTGCGATCTCGCGCGCGCCAATGAATGCATGCTGTTCAGTCCCGGCGAGGTTCGCGCCGGCCTGCTGATGGTGGGTCAGGCGATGCGCGCCGCCGTCGAGCGCGGCCTCACCGCCGACGGGACGTTGCCGGGCGGCAGCCGGCGGTCGGCGTCGGCGTGGGCCGATGCGCTGCGCTCGACCGGCGCGCCGCCCGACCGGATGGCGGCGGTCTACGCCACCGCCGTGGCCGAGGAGAACGCGACCGGCGGCCGCGTCGTCGCGGCCCCGACCACGGGGGCCGCGGGACCGGTGGCTGCCCTCCTCCAGCTGTGGCGCGATAGCGCGCCAATGCAGCAGGAGGAGCGCACGACCGATTTCCTGCTGGCTGGGGCCGCCGTCGGCGCAATGCTGCGCGCGGCGGGCGTCCGCAACGTCGGCTGCCAGGGCGAGGTCGGCGTCGCCGCCGCCATGGCCGCCGCGGGGTTCGCATCCGTGCTGAACGGCAGCAACGCGCAGGTGCTGCATGCGGCCGAACGGGCGCTCGCGCCGCATCTGGGACTTTCCTGCGATCCACGCGGCGGCCGTATCGAAGACCCGTGCATCGAGCGCAATGCGATGGGGGCGACCCGTGCGTATGCGGCCGCGATGGCCGCCGTTCGCCTGCCGGCTCCGCGCAACGGTCTCGACGTGCTGGCATCGTCGGTCGTCGAATCCGGCCGGGCAATGGGCGGCCGCTACAAGTCGGCATCCATCGGCGGCATCGCCGTCAACGTCGCGGAGTGCTGACGGCCGGCGCCTGCGCGCACACGGTGCTATCCTCGCGGACATAGCCTTAGTTCCGGAGTCCTACGCATGAACCGGCGGTACGCGCGCTTGCCCCTTATGCTGCTCCTTCTCGCCGCCGTCGCCTTCTCCGGCTGCGAAAATCCGCAGAAGAAGAAGGAAGAGGAACTCGCCAAGAACACGTTCGCGTGCCAGCTCAATGGCGAGCGCTTCGTCGTGCGCTTCGTCGAAGGCGAGGCGCGGATGCTGCTGCCCGGCGCGCAGCGCGTCACGCTGTACCAGCTGGCGAGCACGTCCGGCGTCCGCTACAGCAACGGCACCATGGAACTGCGCGGCAAGGGCACCGAACTGCAGATCATCACGGACGGCACCGTCACGCCGCTGCGCGACTGCGAGCCGTACGCGGTGCTGCCGCCGCCCAAGTAGCGGTACCGCGTCCGGCACCATAAGCATTGAACGCTCAATCGGCGACACCCGCGACCACGGTCGGCGTCATCGGCGCCGGCGCCATGGGCATGGGCGTCGTCCGCAGCCTGCTGCGCGGCGGCTTCGCCACGCGTGTGCGCGACATCCGCGAGGCGGCACACCGCGAGGCGACCGCGCTGGGCGCGCGGTGCGCCCCGTCACCGGCCGCGCTTGCGGCCGATTGCGACCTGCTGATTCTGCTCGTCGTCGACAGCGGCCAGATCGATGACGTGCTGTTCGGACCCGACGGCGCCGCCAGGGCGTTGCGCGCCGATTCCGTCGTCCTCGTCGCCTCGACCGTCGATCCCGACTATGTCGCGGCGCTCGTGCCACGCGTTACAGCGGCAGGCGGCGTTCTCGTCGACGCGCCGGTGTCCGGCGGACCGAAGAAGGCGGCAGACGGCACGATGACGATGATGGTCGCCGGGCCCGACGCCGCGCTGGCGCGCTGTGCGCCGGTGTTCGCGGTCATCGCGAGCCGTGTGTTTGCAGTCGGCGCGCGCCCGGGCGATGCGGCCAAGTTCAAGATCGTCAACAACCTGCTGGCCGCCGTGAACCTGGCCGCCGGTGCCGAGGCCCTGGCGCTCGCCGCCAGGGCGGGGCTCGATCCGCGTCAGGTCGTCGACGTCGTCAACGCGAGTTCTGGCGGCAGCTGGATCTTCGCCGACCGCATGCCACGCGCGCTGGCCGGCGACTACGCGCCGCGTGCGGCCGCGAGGATCCTGACCAAGGACGTCGGTATCGCCGTCGAATTCGCGGCGAGGCACGGGGTAGCCGCGCCTTTCGCCGCCGCGGCGCAGGCGGCGTTCACGGCGACAGTCGCAGCCGGAATGGGCGAGGACGACGACGCCGCGATCTACAAATGGAATCGCGGCCGCGCCGGGTTGTCCAACGGCTGACGCCCAGTGCCGAAAAGGCACTGCTGTAAGCACGAAGCCCTCGCCGCCGACTACTTTCCACGACGCCCCTCTTGCGGGGGCTGCAAGCCTTTCAAACCACGGAACTCCGATGCCCAAACTCTTCCTCGCCATCCGCCACGCGCTCGTCGCCTTCGCCGGCGTCACGATGCTTTGCGCCGTCGCGCCGACCGGCGCGCAGGCGCCGAAGTCGGCCCCCGCCGGAATGGCCATCGCCACGTTCGCCGGCGGGTGCTTCTGGTGCATGGAGCCGCCCTACGACAAGCTCGACGGCGTAGTCAGCACCACGTCGGGCTACATGGGCGGCACGGTCAGGAATCCGACGTACGAGGAAGTCTCGAGCGGCCGCACCGGTCATACCGAAGTCGTGCAAGTCGTCTACGACCCGAAAAAAGTGTCCTACGACAAGCTGCTGGAGGTGTTCTGGCACAACGTCGATCCGACGGTGAAGGACCGCCAGTTCTGCGACATCGGCAGCCAGTACCGCACGACGATCTTCGCGCACACCGACGCGCAGCTCGCGGCGGCCGAGAAATCGAAGGCGCTGCTGGCGATGACCAAGCCCTTCAAGGACCCGCTCGTCACGCCCGTCGTCGCGGCGACGGAGTTCTATCCGGCCGAGGAGTATCACCAGGACTACTACGTCAAGAATCCGGTCCGCTACACGTACTACCGGACCGGTTGCGGACGCGACGCGCGGCTGAAGGCGCTCTGGGGCGGCGCACCCAAGTAGAGGGGCGGCTTTACAACCTATCTCCAAATGGGGCGAGCGGCCCGAGTGCGCGAAGGCCCGCAGCGAGTCCCGAGAGAGTACATAGACGTACAGCGAGGGGCGAGCGAGGACACGACAAAGCAATCGGGTCGCGCAGCCTATGTTGAGACAGGTTCTAGAAAAGGCCCATCGCGCTGGCGGAGGCTCCCGCCAGCGTGGAGACGACCACCAGGATCAGCATCGAGATCCCGATGAATTCGGCCTGGTGGTTGCGGCCGACGTTTAAGACCTTGCGAACGCCCAGCCACCAGAGAAACAGCGAGTGGCAGAAGCCAATGAGGCCGACGATCGCCATCACTGGCATCAGCAGCGCGACGCCCGCCAGCAGCACCGGCACCGAGCCGAACGTCGCCACCTT
>JBDTNR010000382.1:0-3990 GCA_039933655.1 Betaproteobacteria bacterium
TCAGAGGGAAAACTTTCGGGCCTCGGCTCCTTGTGAGGCTCCACCATGCGCAGCGATGGCGCGTCACCTCGCGACGTCGACTCGCCATGGCCGTCAAACCCCGCGCCGCTATAATCGCGCCACTTCTCCGCCATCCGGATCGAGCGTACGTGCGTCCGCTGCAAACCTCGCAATCCACGTCGCGCGATTCCTCGCCGCGCGTTCGCCGACAGGCGATGCCGGGCCGGGCGCTGGCTGTCGCTGCACTACTCGTTGCGGCCGTCGCCGCCTTCGCCATCCCGCGACCCGCACTGGCGCAACCGGCGCCCGCCACTGCCGTGGATGCGGGATCGGGCGTCGCCACGCCGGCCAAGCCGCGGCCGAAGATCGGCCTCGTGCTGTCGGGCGGCGGCGCCCGCGGTCTCACGCACGTCGGCGTGCTCAAGGTGCTGCACGAGATGAAGGTGCCGATCGACTACATTGCCGCCACGTCGATGGGCGCGATCGTCGGCGGCCTCTACGCGAGCGGCATGAAGCCCGACGAAATGCAGCGGCACCTGTCGGGAGTAAGCTGGCCGACGATCCTTTCCGACAGCCCGCCGCGCCGCGACGTGGGCTTTCGCCGCAAGGAGGAGGAGTCGGCATTTCCGCTCGGTTTCGAGATGGGCTATGGCGACGGACAGGTCCTGTGGTTCAAGGGCGCGCTGTCGGGGAGCAACCTCGAGCTTTTCCTGCACGAGCTGACGCGCACCTCCGACGCGATCGACGACTTCGACAAGCTGCCGATTCCTTATCGCGCCGTCTCCACCAACATGGTCACGGGGGCGGAAGTGGTGTTCGACCATGGCCGCCTCTACCAGGCGATGCGCGCCAGCATGTCCGTGCCGGGCATGTTCTCGCCGGTCGAGCTGGACGGCCGCATCCTGGGCGACGGCGGGCTCGTGAACAACCTGCCGGTCGACATCGTGCGCCGCATGGGCGCCGACATCGTCATCGCCGTCAACATCGGCACGCCGCTGATGTCGCGCGACCAGCTGCAGTCGGTGGTCGGCTACGCGTCGCAGATGATCAACATCCTGACCGAGCAGAACGTGCGCGCACAGCTCGCCCATCTGCGGCCCGGTGACATCCTGATCTCGCCCGATCTGGGCAACCTGACGTTCATCGACTTCGCCGCCGCGCCGAAATTCGTCCAGCTCGGCATAGAGGCCGCGGAGGCGGCGCGGCCGCAGCTCGCCGCGCTCGCGGAGACTTCGCCGCAGTTCGCACAGTTCGAGAAAAGGTTCATCGTGCCGCCGCAGCCGCTGCCGGAGAAGCTCGACTTCGTCACGGTGGAGGGCACGCGCCATGCGAATCCGGAGGTGCTGGAAGAGCAGATGAAGACGCAGCCGGACGAGCCGTTCAGCATCAAGGAGCTCGAAGGCGACCTCGCGCGGTTGTACGGCCGCGGCGACATGGAGCATATCGATTACCAGCTGGTCAGCGTGGGTCGGCAGCAGGGCCTGATCGTCAACGTCACGGAAAAGTCCTGGGGCCCCAACTTCCTGCGCTTCGGGCTCTCGCTCAACACCGACCTGCAGGGCGACACGTTCTTCAACCTCCTGCTGGGGCACAAGCGCGTCTGGGTGAACAGCTACGGCGCCGAGTGGACGAACGAGATCATCCTCGGCAGCACGCGCCGCTACTCCACCGAGTTCTACCAGCCGCTGACGCTGTCGAACTTCGCGTTCGCGTCCGCGTACGGCTTAGTCGAGCGGTCGCCGCAATACATCTTCGACGGCGATGCGCGGATCGCCGAATACGACGTGCTGAACGAGACCGCCGGAGTCGACCTGGGCATCCCCTTCGGCACCAGCGGCGAGTTCCGCGTCGGCTACAAGTGGTGGCACCAGCGTGGCGATCCGGTGATCGCCGACACGTTCACTGACATCTACCAGACGATCAAGACCACCGAGACCGGTGTGCGCCTGCTGTTCCGCTGGGACACGCTCGACAATCCGTACTTTCCGCGGAACGGGCTGCGCGTCAACGCCGAAGCCTTCCTCGGCAGCCGCGAAACGACGTTCGGCGGGGAAACGTTGTCCGACGGCGAGTCGTCGCGCGCCGGCATCTTCGCCAACATCGCGCATCCGCTGTGGAAGGACGGCTTCGCCAACGTCGCCGTGCGCGCGGGGGGCATCACCACGAGCACGGCAAAGGCCGATCCGATCAGCGACTTCAACCTCGGCGGCTTCCTCAACCTGTCCGGCCTGCGCACCGACCAGCTGTCGAACAACTACCTGGGCTTCGCGCGCGCCGTCTACTATCATCAGATCGGCAACCTGCCGCTGCTCGGGCGCGGCGTCTACGTCGGTGGCTCGATCGAGGCCGGCAATGTCTTTAGCGACCGCGACGACATCTCGTTGCGAAATTTGCGCACCGCCGGCAGCGTCTTCGTGGCCGCCGACACGTGGATCGGCCCGTTCTATTTCGCGTGGGGCCGGGCCAGCGGTGGCCAGACGAGTTTCTACATTTTCCTTGGACGGATCTAGCGTGCAGCGCGACGGCAACGCCGACTGGCTCGCGCGCAGCAGGAATGCCGTATGGCATCCGTGCACGCAGATGAAGCAGCACGAGACGCTGCCGCTGGTGCCGATCGCGCGCGCCGCGGGCGCCTGGCTGCACGACTTCGACGGCCGCCGCTACCTCGATGCGGTGAGTTCGTGGTGGGTCAATCTGTTCGGCCACGCGAATCCGCGCATCAACGCGGCGCTGCACGACCAGCTCGACACGCTCGATCACGTGATGCTGGCGGGCTTCACGCATCGGCCCGTCGTCCTGCTTTCCGAGCGGCTCGCGGCGGCGGCGCCCGCCGGCCTCGGGCATGCGTTCTACGGCTCCGACGGCGCGTCGGCGGCGGAAATCGCGCTGAAGATGAGCTTTCACTACTGGCGCAACCACGGGTTCCCCGACAAGCGCGGCTTTGTCGGCTTGACGGGCGGCTATCACGGCGAGACGCTCGGCGCGCTCGCGGTGACGGATGTCGCCGTATTCCGCGACACGTACGCGCCGCTGCTCAACGCCAGCGCGCGGGTGCCGTGTCCCGACCCCCGTCGCGGCGTCGGCGTCGCCGAAGCGGCCGCCGCGCTCGATGCGCACCTCGCGCGCCACCACGCGACCACGGCCGCGCTGATCCTCGAACCGCTGGTGCAGGGCGCCGCCGGCATGGTGATGTACGACGCGGCGTATCTCGCGGCGGCGCGCGCGATCACGGCGAAGCACGGCGTCCACCTGATCGCCGACGAGATCATGACCGGCTTCGGGCGCACGGGCACGCTCTTCGCGTGGGAGCAGTCCGGCGCGCCGGCGCCGGATTTCCTGTGCCTGTCGAAGGGCCTGACCGGCGGCTACCTGCCGCTGTCCTGCGTGCTGACGACCGACGCCGTCTTTGCCGCGTTCTATGCCGACGACACGGCGCGGGGCTTCCTGCATTCGCATTCGTACACGGGGAACCCGCTCGCCTGCCGCGCGGCGCTTGCCGTGCTGGACATCTTCAGGGACGACGACGTCATTGCCGGCAACCATGAGCGCGCGCGGCGCTGGGCCGAGATCCTGTCACCGGTGGCCGCCCATCCCCGCGTGCAAAACTTTCGGCAGCGGGGCATGATTTTCGCTTGGGAGGTCGCTACGACGCGCGGCGACTTCGCGCGCTGGTGCTTCGAAGAGGCGCTTCGGGCAGAACTGCTGCTGCGCCCGATCGGTCGCACGCTCTACGTGATGCCGCCCTACATCGTGACCGACGACGAAATGACGCTGCTGGCCGCCCGCACCACCGCGATCCTGGATCGCACATGACGACGCCGGCCGGCGATCGGGGTCAGAGCCGTAATTGTCCGGGCGATCGGGGTCAGAGCCGTAATTGTCGGCCGCCTTCAACGATCGGAACTCCCCGCGCAATGGCGGCCGCTGCTGGGGCTCAACCCGATGGCGGGTGTTGTGAACGGATTCCGTTGGGCATTGCTTGGTGCTAAT
>JBDTNR010000383.1:0-3984 GCA_039933655.1 Betaproteobacteria bacterium
TCGCGCATGCGTACAACATCGAGAACCTGCGCTTCGGCCCGGAATACCTGATCCCGAAGCCGTTCGATCCGCGGCTCATCGTGATGATCGCGCCGGCCGTGGCCAAGGCCGCGATGGATTCGGGCGTGGCCACGCGGCCGATCGCCGACTTCGAGGCCTACCGCGAGAGGCTGATGCAGTTCGTTTACCACTCTGGCCTCTTGATGAAGCCGATATTCGCGGCGGCCAAGGCGGGGCCGAAGCGCATCGTCTATGCGGAGGGCGAGGACGAGCGCGTGCTGCGCGCCGTGCAGGTGGTGGTCGACGAAGGGCTCGCGCGGCCGATCCTCGTGGGGCGACCCGCCGTCATCGAGCGCCGCATCGAGCGCTTCGGGCTGCGCATCGCGCCGGGCAAGGACTTCGAGATCATCAATCCCGAGTGGGACGAGCGTTACCGCGACTACTGGATGGAGTACTACCGGCTGACCCAGCGTCGCGGCGTGTCCGAGGCCTACGCGCAAATCGAGATGCGCCGGCGGCTGACGCTGATCGGCGCGATGGCCATCCATCGCGGCGACGCCGACGGCATGCTGTGCGGCACGTTCGGCACGCACGAGCTGCACCGCGCGTACGTCGACCAGGTGATCGGGCTGCGCCGCGGCGTCAGGTCCTATGCGGCGATGAACGCGGTGGTGCTGCCGACGCGGACGGTGTTCATCGCCGATACGTACGTCAATCCCGATCCCAATCCCGAGCAGCTGGCCGAGATCACGCTGCTGGCGGCGGAGGAGATGCGCCGCTTCGGCATCGTCCCCAAGGTCGCGTTGCTGTCGCATTCGAGCTTCGGCTCGTCGACGCATCCGCAGGCGAAAAAGATGCAGGTCGCGCTGGCGCTCATCAACGCCATGGACCCCGACCTCGAGGTCGAAGGCGAGATGCACGGTGATGCGGCGCTGAACGAGGAAGTGCGCATGGCGGCGTTCCCCAATTCACGGCTGAAGGGCGAGGCCAACCTGCTGATCATGCCGACCGTCGACGCCGCCAACATCGCGTTCAACCTGCTGAAGGTCTCGGCGGGCTCGGGCGTCACGCTGGGCCCGATATTGCTCGGCGTCGCCAAGCCCGTCCACATCCTGACGCCGTCGGCGACCGTGCGGCGCATCGTCAACATGACGGCGCTGACGGTCGTGGACGCGACGACGCAGCGGCAGCCGTCGCTGCTGTAGACCGGGCGGCGAGGCGTAATGAGGTCGGACCGAAATGAGGGGCGGATTCGAGCGGCTGTGCAAGCTGGATCACGGCGACTTAGGGGTCAGAGCAACATGACGGTCAGAATCGAGGGTCAGACTCGCATTTCCGTGCAGAGTGAAGACTTGACGGCTTGCATCCGGAAATTCGAATCTGACCCTCGATTCTCGAAACTGACCCCTCATGTTGCTCTGACCCCTAAGTTGGCGCTGACGGTCGTGGACGCAACGATGCAGCGGCAGCCGTCGCTGCTGTAATCCGGGCGGCTCGGACGCTCATTGCACCGGGGAGACTTTCGATGACTGATGTGGCAATCGACGGCGTGCCGCTGGGCGAAGCGGACGACCGCGCCGCCCGGCACCGTGCCGAGCTGTTCGAGCGGATGATGAAGACGCCCACATGCCTGCTGATCACCCACGATGCGGCGGGCGGCATGCACGTGCGCCCGATGACCACCCAGCACGTCGAGGCGCCCGGGATCGTCTGGATGTTCATGGCGGCCCACGGTCACCTCGCCGACGAGATCGCGACGAACCCGAACGTGCTGATCACCTACGCCGACACCGGCGATAGCGCGTTCGCCGCGGTCCGCGGCCACGCGACGATGATCCGCGACGCCGCGAAGGCGCGTGAACTGTGGACGGCGGCGGCCGGTGCGTGGTTTCCGGGCGGCGCGGACGATCCCGACCTCGCGCTGCTGCGCATCACGATGGCGTGGGCCGAAGCGTGGGAGCCCACGGGAAAGGTCGCGCAATTGCTCGAGATGGCGACGGCCGCGCTGACGCACCGCGCCCCTGACGACGAGGACAGGCATCGGCGCATCGATTTCTGACCGGCGCCCGCGCGGGTACGCCTTTCGCTAAACTAGCTTCCGGAAGCCTCGTACGACGGCGTACGAGGCGCGGGTGCCTCCGACTGGTGCGATGATGGCCGTCGGCGGCGCCGTTACGGTGCATTCTGGGGAGAAATCCATGCGTGGGGTTCGTGCCTTGATTCGGGGTTGCACGTTGCTGGCCGTCGCCGGCGGAATTGGTCTCCATGCGCTGGTCGCATCGGCGCAGGATACGAAGATCGCCTTCCAGCTCGACTGGCGCTTCGAAGGCCCGGCAGCGCTGTTCCTGCTGCCCAAGGCCAAGGGGTATTTCGCGGCCGAGAAGCTCGACGTCACGATCGACGCCGGCAACGGCTCGGGCAACGCCGTCAATCGCGTCGCGTCGGGCACCTACCAGATGGGCTTCGCCGATCTCGCGGCGCTGATCGAGTTCGTCGGCAACAATCCGACGGCGCCGAACAAGCCGGTCGCCGTGATGATGGTGTACGACGCGACGCCCGCCGCGGTCTTCGCGCTCAAGAAATCGGGTATCCGGACCCCGGCGGACCTGCAGGGCAAGAAACTCGGCGCGCCGGTGTTCGACGCCGGCCGCCGCGCGTTTCCGATCTTCGTGAAGGCCAATCATCTCGACTCCGGCAAGATTGCGTGGACCGCGATGGATCCGCCGCTGCGCGAGACGATGCTGGTCAAGGGTGACGTCGACGCGATCACCGGCTTCTACTTCACCAGCATGCTGAACCTCAACGCGCGCGGCATCAAGGACGACGACGTCGACGTCATGATGTACCCGAAGTACGGCGTCAACCTCTACGGCAACGCGATCATCGTCTCCGAGCAGTTCCTGAAAGAGAAGCCGGAGGCGGTCAAGGCCTTCCTGCGCGCGTTCACCAAGGGGATGAAGGACGTGCTGGCCGATCCCGACGGTTCGATCAAGTACGTGAAGGACCGCGACGCGCTCGTCGACGAAACGCTCGAAAAGCGGCGGATGAAGCTCGCGATCGAAAGCGTGATCATCACGCCGGAAGCGAAGGCCGATGGGCTCGGCGCCGTGCAGCCGGCCCGGCTGAACGACATGGTCACGCAGGTCTCCTCGGCGTTCGACCTGAAGAGCCCGGTCAAGGCCGACGCCATCTTCAACAGCGCCTATCTTCCGGCCAAGGCGGACCGAATGGTGTTCCCGAAATAGTCACGCGTCCTTGCGTACCCGAAGCAGTCGTGACTGTCGCCTTTCCTCCAACGTCGTCCCCGCGCAGGCGGGGACCCGGTGGCGTGGGGGAGCGTCACTGGATTCCCGCCTGCGCGGGAACGACGGAGCGGTGGTGACCGTCATGGGCACTCGTCGATGACCGACGGCGCAAGCCCTTCCCTTGACGCGCCAGCGGGAGCGGGCCGGGGCGACGGCACGCGCCCCTTCGTCGACTTCCGCGACGTGTTCCTGGCCTACGAGGGTCACGCGGAGTTCGCCGTCGAGGACATCAACCTGACGATCCGGCCCGGCGAGTTCGTGGCGATCGTCGGTCCTTCCGGCTGCGGCAAGTCGACGTTCATGAAGCTCGCCACCGGCCTCAAGCCACCGACCAGGGGCACGGTCACCGTCGAAGGCGCGCGCGTGACGGGACCCTTGAAAATCGTCGGCATGGCCTTCCAGGCGCCCACGCTGCTGCCGTGGCGCACCACGCTCGACAACGTGCTGCTGCCGCTGGAGATCGTCGAGCCGTATCGGTCGACCTTCAAGCGCGACCGCGAAAAATTCGCGCAACGCGCACGGGCGCTTTTGAAGACCGTCGGCCTCGAAGGCTACGAAGACAAGATGCCGTACCAGCTGTCCGGCGGCATGCAGCAGCGCGCGTCGATCTGCCGCGCGCTCGTCCACCAGCCGAAGATGCTGCTGCTCGACGAGCCGTTCGGCGCGCTCGACGCGTTCA
>JBDTNR010000384.1:0-3950 GCA_039933655.1 Betaproteobacteria bacterium
CCCGACGGCGAGAGCGTCCACAGCGCGCAGTCGGCGCAGTGGAAGATCAAGCTCTTGTCCAACGACGAGCTGCGGCAGCGCTTCGTCGACCAGACGGTGCCGCAGGCCGACTATCTCGGCATCACAATGCCCGATCCCGACTTGAGATGGAACTCGGAGCGCGGCCATTATGAATTCGGCGCCATCGACTGGGCGGAATTCCACGCGGTGCTCAAGGGCAACGGCCCGTGCAACCGCGAGCGGCTCGCCGCGCGCGTGCAGGCGTGGGACGACGGTGCCTGGGTCCGCGACGCCGCGGTAGCGCATGCCGAAAAGCGTGCGGCCGGCACGGCGGCGGTGGCCGCGTAGGTTCCCGGCCACCTTCCTGGAATTACGAAAAGTAACCTGGAGCCGACGATGTCGAATGAATGGCCGTTGTGGGAAGTCTTCATCCGCTCGCAGCACGGGCTCGCGCACAAGCACGTGGGAAGCCTGCACGCACCCGACGCCGAACTGGCGGTCAAGAACGCGCGCGACGTCTACACGCGCCGCAACGAGGGCGTGTCGATCTGGGTAGTCAGGTCCACCGACATCAGCGCGTCGAGCCCCGGCGATCGCGAGGCGCTGTTCGAGCCGGCGAACGCGAAGGTGTACCGGCATCCGACGTTCTTTCCGATGCCCGACGAGGTAAAGCACATATGACAACGTCGGCCGCAAGCGTGGGGGTCGTATGAACGCCGCCGGGCCGTCCCAAGGCGGGAATGGCGCCCCCTCGGGGGGCAGCGCCGCGGCGCCAGCCGCAAGCGTGGGGGTCGTATGAACGCCGCCGGGCCGTCCCAAGGCGGGAATGGCGCCCCCTCGGGGGGCAGCGCCGCGGCGCCAGCCGCAAGCGTGGGGGTCGTATCACCGGATGCTACGCGCCGCGGGGCGGTGACGGCCGACGAAGCTTTGTTCCAGTACCTGCTGCGGCTGGGCGACACCGATGTCATCCTCGCGCAGCGGCTGGGCGAGTGGGTGGGCCACGGCCCGGTGCTGGAGGAGGACATCGCACTGACGAATGTCGGCCTCGACCTGCTCGGCCAGGGCCGGATGTGGCTGTCGTACGCGGGCGAAGTCGAAGCGCGCGGCGGGGGACGCGGCCGCACCGAGGACGAACTCGCGTTCCTGCGCGATGGCGGCGACTACCGCAACGCGCAGCTCGCCGAGCTGCCCAACGGCGATTTCGCGACAACGATGGCGCGCCAGTTCTATTTCGACTGCGCGCACCTCATGTTGCTGCGCGGGCTTGCGCGGTCGACGGACCCGCGCGTCGCGGAGATCGCCGCCAAGGCGACGAAGGAAGTCGCCTATCACGCCGAGCGCAGCGCCGACTGGGTGATCCGGCTCGGCGACGGCACGGCGGAATCCCACGCGCGCATGCAAAAGGCGATCGACGCCCTGTGGCCGTACACGGGCGAGCTGTTCGCCGTCGATGCCGTGGATCTCGCACTGGTCGAAGCGGGAATCGTCCCCGATGCGCGCGTGCTGCGCGACCCGTGGCTCGCCGCGGTGGACGCTGTCCTCATGGAGTCGACACTCGCGGTGCCGACAGGCCAGTGGATGCAGGGCAGTAACGCCCGCGGCGGCAAGCAGGGCGTCCACACCGAGCACCTGGGGCACCTGCTGGCCGAGATGCAGTTCCTGCAGCGCGCCTACCCCGGCGCGCAGTGGTAGCCATGGTCACCGCGGAACAGCGCGCACTCGCCACGGTGGACCAAAGCGTGGCCCCCGCATCGACGGTCGCCGTCGTCTGGGACGCGCTCGGCACGGTGCCGGACCCCGAGGTGCCGGCGGTCTCGATCGTCGAGCTGGGGATCGTGCGCGGCGTGGCATTGCGCGGCGGACGAGTCTCTATCGAGGTTACGCCCACGTACTCGGGCTGTCCCGCCACCGAGATGATCGAGACGATGATCCGCGAGCGGTTGGCGGCGATCGGCATGCCGGACGTGGACATCGTGCGGCGGCTGTCGCCGCCGTGGACGACCGACTGGATGGCACCGGAGGCAAAGGCGAAGCTCACCGCGTTCGGCATCGCGCCGCCGCACCTCGTGGTCGGCCGCGTGGACGTCGCCGGCATCAGCCCGCTGCGCCGCGCCGGCGTGGTGGTGCCGTGCCCGCGCTGCGCGTCGCCGCGCACGCGTTTGCTGTCGCAATTCGGGTCCACCGCGTGCAAGGCTCAATACCGGTGCGAGGCCTGTCTCGAACCGTTCGACTACTTCAAGCCGCATTGATGGACAGCCCGGTCATGCCGCATCCAGTCCCTCGCTCCCGCCCACTCCCGCGCGCGGCAGGAGGAACTGCCACGCGCGCGTCGTCGCGCGTTTCCTTTTTTGCGCCGTTGCGCGGGTTGCCGGCGACCTCGGATGATGCCGGCCCACCGGAAGCGCACGAACGGACCCACGTTTCCCCTAGGCACGCTGCATGAGCAAATTCCACAAGCTGCCCGTCGCCCGCGTCGAGCGCGAGACGCGCGACGCGGTCGCCATCACGTTTGCGGTGCCCGAGGCGCTGGTTCCCCAGTTCCGCTACCAGCAAGGACAGCACCTGACGCTGCGCGCCGACATCGGCGGCGAGGACGTGCGCAGGTCGTATTCGATCTGCTCGGCCGTGCAGGATGGCGCGCTGCGGATCGCCATCAAGAGAGATCCCGGCGGCGTGTTCTCGACATGGGCGAATGAGGCGCTGAAGGCCGGCGACACGATCGACGTGATGCCGCCGCTCGGCCACTTCAACGTGGCGCTCGACAAATCCACCACGCGGCACTACCTCGCCTTCGCCGCCGGCAGCGGCATCACGCCGCTCCTGTCGATCATCAAGACCACGCTGGCCGTCGAACCGGAGAGCCGCTTCACGCTGGTATACGGCAACCGGGCGTCGGGCACCGTCATGTTTCGCGACGAACTCGCGGAACTGAAGGACACCTACCTCGGGCGCTTCAACCTCGTGCACGTGCTTTCGCGCGAGGCGCAGGACATCGAGCTGATGCACGGCCGCATCGACCGTGCGAAGGCGGATGCGCTGCTCGCGCACTGGGTGCCGCTGGCCGACATCGACACCGCGTTCGTCTGCGGTCCGGAAGGCATGATGGAGGCCGTCATCGGGGCGCTGAAAGCGCGCGGCCTTCCCGACGCGAAGATCAAGGTGGAGCGCTTCGCGGCGAGCATTCCCAGGCATACGCATGTCGCGCAGGTGGCGCCGGAACCGGGCCATACGGAATGCGAGGTCACCGTCACGATCGACGGCGCCACGCGCACGTTCATGCTGGAAAAGTCGAAGGAGAACATCCTCGAGGCCGGCCTGCGCAGCGGCATCGAGCTGCCCTACTCGTGCAAGGGCGGTGTCTGCTCGACGTGCCGCTGCCGGCTCACGGAGGGCGAGGTCGACATGGACGTCAACTTCGCGCTCGAGGACTACGAGGTGGCGCGCGGATTCATCCTGTCGTGCCAGAGCTATCCGGTGACCGACCGCGTCAGCATCACGTTCGACGACACCGGCACCGGCTAGCGGTCAAGCGTCAAGAGGTTGTTGTCGTTTTTGCATGCCGCAGCCGCATGATTGGACTCGACGTTCCCGCGAAGGCGGGAACCCAGCGGCTTAAGCTTTTCGCTCGCAACGGCACGCCGCTGGGTCCCCGCCTTCGCGGGGGCGACGGTTGAGCCAGGTTCATGCATCTCGGAAACAACGTCCTGCTCTTCCACCGCTAGCGGGGATCCAACACCGCATCCGTGACAGCGCATCGTAGCCTGAACAGCATTAGCGGTGTCCGACCCCGGTTGCATGATCTTGAGTACACTTGCGGGTGCGCCAAAGCGGCGCCCCATCGAGGAGTCTTTCGTGTCGCATCCCTTTTTCGAACGCCATCGCGCCACCCTCGAACGCGCGGTGCAGGCCATCCACGAGCGCAGCTACTGGAGCGCCTATCCCGAGTCGGC
>JBDTNR010000385.1:0-3948 GCA_039933655.1 Betaproteobacteria bacterium
TTGTTCCCCCCGAACGGCGCTTCGCGCCGCTCCCCCCAAGGGGCAAGCGCCTTGGGGCGGCCCGGCGGCGCTTTTCGTGCCCATCGCACTCGCGCTCTTTCTTTTCGTCGTCAGCGCCACGCCTGCGCAGGCCTTTTGCGGCTTTTTTGTCGGCAAGGCCGACGCCGGCCTCTTCAACGATGCCTCGCAGGTCATTTTGGTCCGGCGCGACAATCGCACCGTCATCAGCATGGCCAACGACTATCGCGGCGAGCTCACCGACTTCGCGCTGGTGGTGCCGGTGCCGACCGTCCTCGAGCGCAGCCAGATCCGCATTGGCGACCGCAAGCTCTTCGAGCGCATCGACAGTTACAGCGCGCCGCGGCTGGCCGAATACTTCGATCCCGATCCCTGCCGCGTCGCCAAGTCCGACGCGCTGCGCATGCAGGCGCCGCTGCCCGCCGCCGCCGGGGTCGAGCGGGAAAAACGCCGCGACCAGGCGCTGGGGGTGACGGTCGAGGCGAGCTACACGGTCGGCGAATACGACATCGTGATTCTCTCGGGCAAGGAATCCAACGGCCTCGAGACGTGGCTGCGCGAGAACGGCTACCGCGTCCCCAAAGGCGCGGCGGCGGCGCTGAAGCCCTATATCCGGCAGCAGATGAAGTTCTTCGTGGCGAAGGTGAACCTGAAGGAGCAGGCGCAGACCGGCGTGGCGTACCTGCGTCCGCTGCAGTTCGCGTTCGAGTCCGAGCGGTTCATGCTGCCGGTGCGCCTCGGCATGCTGAACGCGCGCGGCCCGCAGGACCTCGTGCTCTACGTGCTGACCGCCAACGGCCGCGTGGAAACGACGAACTACCGGACGGTAAAGATGCCGGCGAACATGGAGCTGCCGACGTACGTGCGCGGCGAGTTCGCGCGCACGTACAAGGCACTATTCGCCACCCAGGCGGCGCGCGAGGATTATCGCGCCATCTTCACCGAGTACTTCTGGGACATGAGCTGGTGCGACCCATGCGCCGCCGACCCGCTGTCGCCGGCGGAACTGCGGCAGGCGGGCGTCTACTGGGCCGGCGACGGCCAGAATCGCGGCGGGGGACAGCCGGTGATGCTGACGCGCCTGCACCTGCGCTATACGCGCGATTCGCTGCCGGAGGACCTCGTGTTTCAGGAAACGCAGGACCGCGCGAACTTCCAGGCGCGCTATGTGCTGCGCCATCCGTGGAGTGGTCCCACCGATGCCTGCGAGGCGGCCAAGCCCTACTTCGATGCCGTGCAGGCGAGGCGGGAGCGTGAGGCGCAGACGCTCGCCGCGCTGACCGGCCGGAAGCTTGCCGACATCCGCGCGCAGATGGCGCTTCCCGCGCAGACACCCGTCCGCTGGTGGGAGGCGATGTGGAAATGACGCGCCACTGTCACGTCGAGCGCGTGCATGCCGCGTGGCTCGCGTGGCAGGCGGCGCACCCGTTGCTGCGTGACGCGCGCCTGTTCCAGATCGCGTTCCTCGCCACGCTGTTGACGATCGGCGTGCTCGTACGGGACTTCGCGCTGCTGCCGCAGCAGATGGCGCTCGCGTTCGTCGCCGGCCTGCTGGCGCAGACCCTCTGGATCCGCGCGCTGCGCATCGAGCACCGTGGCGTGCTGTCCGCGCTGATCACGTGCTTCGGGCTGTCGATCCTGCTGCGCGCGGATTCGCTGTGGGTGCACCCGCTTGCCGCGGCGCTCGCCATTTCCACCAAGTTCGTCATCCGGGTCAACGGCAAGCACCTGTACAACCCCGCCAATGTGGGCGTGATCCTCGCGATCAGCCTCTTTCCCGGCGCCTGGGTGTCGCCGGGACAATGGGGACAGGCCGTGGCGCTTGCCGCCTGGTTCGTCGTGCTGGGGGGCATGGTCACCCATCGCGCGCGCCGCTCCGACATCGCCTGGGTGTTTCTCGGCGCCTATCTCGGGTTGATCGCGCTGCGGGTCATGGCGCTCGGCCAGCCGTGGACGATATTTCTTCACCAGTTCGCCAACGGCGGACTGCTGCTGTTCGCGTTCTTCATGATCTCCGACCCGATGACCTTACCGAATCACCGCAGCGCACGGGTCGCCTACGCGATCATCGTCGCCATCGCAGCGTTCCTGTGGCACTTCGCGCTGTTCAAGAACAACGGCCTTGTCTGGGCACTGTTCCTGTGCACGCCACTCGTACCTCTGATCGACAAACGATGGCCCGCCGAGAGATTCGAGTGGCGACAACGTGCGGGCGCAATTGGCACTCGGGGGAAATGAGGAAACGAATCGCAGGCCGCGCGCAGCGCGCCGCTACGATTCGTTCCCGCCAATGGCAAATTGCGGCGCCGGGCGCGCAGCGCCTGCGGGCGACGCGATTTGCCACTGCCTACTCTTCTTCGTGCCGCCGATGCTTGGCGTACTCGGCCGAAAGCTGCTGCTGCAGCGTCGGCGGCGCCTGCTCGTAGTGCGACAACTCCATCGACCACGCCCCCTGCCCGCCCGTCATCGACTTCAGTCGCGCCGCGTAGCCATCGAGCTCCACCAATGGCGCCAGGCCGGTGACGGCCAGCACGCCGGCCTGCATCGTCTTCGTACCGGTGATCTGGCCGCGGCGCGACGACAGGTCGCCGGTCACGTCGCCCATGTTCCCCGCCGGGCAGTTCACTTCTATGCCAACGACGGGCTCCAGCACGATCGCCTTCGCCTTCGCGATCGCGTCGAGGAACGCCTTGCGGCCGGCCGACACGAACGCGACTTCCTTCGAGTCCACCGGATGGTACTTGCCGTCGTAGACGTTCACGCGCACGTCCTGCAGCGGAAATCCTGCGAGCGGTCCGGCCGCCAGCACCTGCTCGACGCCCTTCTGCACCGCCGGGATGAGCGAAGTCGGGATCGCGCCGCCCTTCACGGTGGTGACGAACTCAAACCCCGTGCCACGCGGCAGCGGCTCGATTTTCAGGTACACCTCGCCAAACTGGCCGGCGCCGCCCGTCTGCTTTTTGTGCCGGCTGTGGCCTTCGGCGGCGACGGTGATTGTCTCGCGGTACGGGATGCGCGGTGGGCGCGTCGACACCTCGAGCTTGAACTGGCTGGCCATGCGCTCGAGCACCGAGCGCAGGTGCAGGTCGCCCAAGCCCCACAGCACGGTCTCGTTGAGGTTCGTGTCGTGCTCGACCTTGAGCGTCGGGTCCTCCGCGATCATCCGGTTCAGCACTTCGGAGATGCGACCTTCGTCGCCGCGTCGCTTGGGCTCGATGGCGATGCCGTGCATCGGCGTAGGGAACTCGAGCGGCGCCATGTGGATGTGGTCCTCGTCGTGCGAATCGTGCAGCACGCAGTCGAACTCGACGTCGTCCACCTTCGCGATGGCGGCGATATCGCCCGGGACCGCGCGTTCGATCTCCACGTTCTTGCTCCCTTGCAGCATGAACAGGTGGCCGACCTTGAACGGCTTGCGGCCGTCACCGACGAAGAGCTGCGTGTCGCGCGTGATCGTTCCCTGGTGAACGCGAAAGATGCCGAGCTTGCCCACGAACGGATCCATGACGACCTTGAACACGTGCGCGAGCACGTGCTTGGCGGAATCGGGATCCGACCGGAAATCCATTGCGGCATCGCCTTCGCCCTTGGTGAAGAGCGGCGGATTGCCTTCCGCGGGATTGGGCAGCAGCTTGTCGAATATCTCGAGCAGCTCGACGATGCCGGCGCCCGTGCGGGCCGACACGAAGCACACCGGCATCAAATGGCCGTCGCGCAGCGCCTTCTCGAACGGTGCGTGCAGCTGCTCCGGTTCGATCTCGCCCTGCTCCAGGTACTTCGCCATCAGTTCCTCGTCGACCTCGACGACCTGGTCGACGAGCGCGCGGTGCGCGGCCTCCACCGACGAGAAATCGGCATTGCCCGATGGATTGAAAAAGCAGTCGACGACGCGCTTGCCGCCGTCGGCCGGCAGGTTGATCGGCAGGCATT
>JBDTNR010000386.1:0-3937 GCA_039933655.1 Betaproteobacteria bacterium
CAAGTCGAGCGTGAACCCCGTCGCCGGCCGCGCGCGGCCAAAAGCCCGGCCGACGCCATCGTAGCGGCCGCCGCGGCCGCAATCCATGATGGCGCCGCGCTCGCCCTCGGCGAACACCGAGAACGTCGCGCCCGTGTAGTAGTGATAGCCGCGCAGGTCGGCCAAGTCGACGTGGATCGCGTCGACGCCGGTGGCCGCGCCCGCGAGGACCGCCAGCGCGTCGAGCGCGGCGACAACGTCCGGCAGCGCGGGCAGCACATCGCGCGCGGCGGCGAGCGTTGCCTCCGCGGGCCCGTAGAGCGTGGCGAGCGCGCGCAGCGCGCCGCGCGCGGGCTCCGGCAGCGTCGCGGTCAGCTCATGCACGGCGGGCGTGTCCTTGTCGCGCAGCGCGGTGAAAAGGTCGGCGTCGTCGCCCTCGCCGCCGCCGCTCAAACCCGCGGCGCCCGCCAGCGCGCGATAGAGGCCGACATGGCCCAGGTCAAGATGCAACCCGCGCACGCATGCCGCGCCGAGCGCGGACAGGTGCAGCTGCATGATCTCGATGTCGGCGGCGATACCCGCGTGTCCGTACAGCTCGGCGCCGATCTGCACGACCTGCCGCGTGTCGCCGGGGCCCGCGGTCGCCGTGCGCAGCACGCTGCCGGCGTAGCAGAGGCGGGTGACGCCGGACTCGTTCAGCAGGTGCGCGTCGATGCGCGCCACCTGCGGCGTGGTGTCGGCGCGCAGGCCCAGCATGCGGCCGGACAGCGGATCCACGGTCTTGAACGTCAGCAGATCGAGGTCGCGCCCGGTGCCGGTCAGCAGCGCGTCGAGGAACTCGATCAGCGGCGGTTGCACGAGGCGGTAGCCGCGCTCGCGGAAGTGATCGAGCAGGACGCGGCGCAGCGCCTCGACGCGCGCCGCCTCGATGGCCAGCACGTCCTCGATCGCTTCCGGCAGCAGCCACTTACGCATTTTGGAGGAGCAGCAGGCAGACGACACCCGCCGCGATCGCTATCAGGCCAACGAAGCGCAATTGTCCATCGGAAAGCTCAATGATCCTGCGGAACGTGTCGCGCCAGAAGCGCGGAGCGACGAATGGCAGAATGCCCTCGACGATCAGCAGCATCGCCAGCGCCACCCACAGCGAATCCACGCCCGTTCCAATTCAGCGGGGCAAGGCGGGCGCGGCCGGCATGGCGCCCGCGAGCGGGACCCGGGGGCGGGGCACGGCGCGCACGGGACGGCCGCTACTTGGCGGGCGCACGGCCGCCGCGTTGCGATCCCGACTGCTTGAAGTACTGGAAGAACTCGCCGGTCGGATCGAGCACCATGAGATCGCTGCGGCCGCGGAACGTCGCCTTGTACGCCTCGAGGCTGCGGTAGAACGAATAGAACTCGGGATTCTGACCGTATGCCTGCGCGTAGATCGCCGACGCCTTCGCGTCGCCCTCGCCCTTGATCTTCTGCGCGGCGCGATACGCGTCGGCCAGCGTCACCTGCCGCTGGCGATCCGCGTCGGCGCGGATTTTTTCCGACTCCGCGGCGCCGAGCGAGCGCAGCTCGTTGGCCACGCGCCGCCGCTCGGACTCCATCCGTGCATATACCGGGCCTGTCACGTCGGCCGGCAGCGCAAGGCGGCGGAGCCGCACGTCGACGACCTCGACGCCGATGTTGCGCGCGTCCTGGTCGGCCTTCTGGCGCGTCTCGGTCATGATGCGGTCGCGGCCGGTCGAGATCGCTTCGTGCATCGTCGCCTTGTTGAACTCCTCGGCGAGGTTCGACCGCACTGTCTGCGACAGGCGCCCACGCGCCAGGTCCTCGTTGCCCTGCACGGCGACGTAGTACTGCTTGACGTCGACGATCCGCCAGAGCACGACGAAGTCGACCTCGAGCGGCGTCTTCTCGGACGTGACGACGCGGTCGACGTCGGGGTTCTCGAGCGTCAGGTTGCGGCGTTCGAAGTAGCGGACGTTCTGCATCAGCGGGATCTTGAAATACAGGCCCGCATCGGCGTTGGTCTCGATGATCTCGCCCAGCTGGAACTTGATCGCGTACTTGGTCTGGTCCACCGTGTAGATCGACTGCGATGCGACGAGCAGCAGCGCGACGAGCAGGGCGAGGATGGGCATCGTGAGTTTCATGGATGTGCCCTTAGCGCTCACGGCTGCGCAGCGCTTCGCGCGACCGGGTAGGATCGACGGTGACGGTGGGCTCCGGCACCGGCGCGGCACGCGGGACCCCCGTCGCTTCCGGCACCGTCCCAGGCGCCGCCTGCTGCATCAGCTTGTCGAGCGGCAGGTACAGCAGGTTGCCGCCGGATTTCTGGTCGACCAGCACCTTGCTCGAATTGCCCAGCACCGACTGCATCATGTCGAGGTAGAGGCGGTCGCGGGTCACGCCCGGCGCCTTGCTGTATTCGGTCAGCACCGACTTGAAGCGCGACGCGTCGCCTTCGGCGCGCTGCGTGACTTCGGTGTTGTAACCGTTGGCTTCTTCCATCAGCCGCGACGCCATGCCGCGGGCGCGGGGGACGACGTCGTTCGCGTACGCCTGGCCCTCGTTGATGAGCCGCACGCGGTCCTGCTGCGCCTTGACGGCGTCGTCGAACGCCGCCTGCACCTTGTCGGGCGGCTGCACGCTCTGCAGCGTCACCTTCTGGACGAAGACGCCGGTCTTGTAGCGGTCCATCGACCGCTGCATCAGGTCGCGCGTCTGCTGGGCGATCTGCTCGCGGCCCTCGTAGAGCGCGAAGTCCATCTTGCTCTTGCCGACGACCTCGCGGATCGCGGATTCCGCGACGAATTTCACGATCTCTTCCGGCTTGCGGTTGTTGAAGATAAACGCCTCAGCGCTGTTCAGGTTGTATTGGAGGGCGAACTGGATGTCGATGATGTTCTCGTCTTCCGTGAGCATCGTCGCTTCCTTGGCGTTGCGGTTTTGCGTTGAGCCCCGGTAGCCGATCTCGATGGTGCGGACCTGCGAGAAGTCCACGAGATCGACCGTCTCGACGGGAAACGGAAGATGCCAGCGCGGTCCGGGCTGCGTGGTCTCGGTGTACTTGCCGAAGCGCGTGACGACGCCGCGGCGGCCTTCGTCGACGATATAGAAACCGGATGCGAGCCAGACCAGCAGCACGAGCGCCACCAGCAGGCCGGCGCCACCCAGGGCCAAGCCACGGCGCGGCGGTCCGCCGCTGCCGCCGCCGCCTTCGTCGCCGCCTCCGCGTCGGCCGAGCAGGTCGCTCAAGCGTCGATTGACGTTGCGCCAGATCTCGTCGAGATCGGGGGGGCCGCTGCTATTCCCGCGCTTGCCCCATTGGGGATCGTTGAGCGACATCGGTGAACTTCGGAAAAGTTGGTGACTGGAACGAGGTGGGGGCGATACCTGTTCGGCTCAAGCGGAACGCGGCGTCGCCTCCTGGTCATTGGGGTCGTCGACTGCCTGCCCCGGCGTCCGCCCTGCGTTTTCCCTGACGGGAAACCGCTCGGCCAGCGCGGACCGCAAATCCGCGCTCCCGGCGCCCGTCAGGGCGCTCAAGCGAACCGACGAAATGGTACCACAGCCGTCGCGCTCGACGCCGGGCGCGAGAGCCGCCAGATCGATCTTGTTCAGCACCCGGATCTGCGGGACTTCGGCGGCGCCGATTTCCGCCAGAACGGCGTCGACGGCGGCGATCTGCTCGTCGCGTTCGGGCGACGACGCGTCGATCACATGCAAAATGAGGTCGGCTTGCGCGGCTTCCTGCAGCGTCGAGCGGAACGCGGCGATCAGGTCGTGCGGAAGGTCGCGGATGAAGCCCACCGTATCGGACAGCACCACCGGCGCCGCGCCGGGCACGTGGATCTTGCGCAGCGTCGTGTCGAGCGTGGCGAAGAGCTGGTCAGCGGCAAATGCCTTCGCACCGGTCATCCGGTTCATGGTCTCGTCGGTGCGCGAACGCTTCGCGAGGATCCGG
>JBDTNR010000387.1:0-3928 GCA_039933655.1 Betaproteobacteria bacterium
CGCGATGCGGACGATCCGCCTTGCCTTGCGCCTGCTGCGCCGCGACTGGCGCGCGGGCGAGCTGCGCGTGCTCGCGGCGGCGCTGGTGCTGGCCGTGGCGAGTGTCGGCACCGTGGGGCTCTTTGCCGACCGCGTGAAAGTAGCGATGACGACGCAGGCCAACCTGCTGCTCGGCGCCGATCTGATGATTTCGGGCGATCGCGCGCTGCCCGAGTCGTTTACCGACAATGCGCAGCAGCGGGGACTCGCGACGACGCCGGTCATCCGCTTCAACAGCATGGTGCCGCCGCCGCCGGGCGCCGGCCCCGACGTCCTCGCCGTGCTGTCCGACGTCAAGGCGGTCGGCATCGGCTATCCGTTGCGCGGCGCCATCTTGCTTGCCGATCCGGCGCTGCCGGATGGGCGCGTCACGACGGCGATTCCCGCGCGCGGCGAAGCATGGCCGGATACGCGGCTCGCCGCGCGGCTTGGTGTAAAAGTCGGCGACCGCATCGCCGTCGGCGAATCGATGCTCACCGTATCGGCGATCGTCCAGCAGGAGCCGGAGGTCGCGGGCATTGTCTTCGCGCTCGGTCCCAAGCTGCTGCTCAACATCGACGACGTGCCCGCCACCAACCTGCTGCAGCCGGGCAATCGCGCGACGTGGCGGCTGCTGGTGGCCGACCGCGCAGGCACGGGAACGCTCGATGCGTATCGCACGTGGCTGGCCGCCGAGATGAAGCCGGGGCAGCGACTGGAAACGGTGCGCGACCTGCGTCCGGAAGTGCGGCAGACGCTCGAGCGCGCGGAAAAATTCTTGAGCCTCGCGGCACTCGTCGCGGTGCTGCTCGCGGCGGTGGCGGTGGCGCTCGCGGCGTCGCGCTACCTGCGCCGGCACCTCGACGCGGCGGCGATGTTCCGCTGCTTCGGCGCGCGCGTCGGGCAGACGCTCACGCTGTTCTTCGTGCAGTTCCTGGCGCTAGGTGTGGTCGCCTGCGCGGTCGGCCTGGCAGTCGCCTTGGCGGGCCAGCAGCTGCTGGTGGAATTGCTGTCGTCGGTCGTCGCGTCCGATCTGCCGCCGCCGTCGTGGTTACCGGGCGCGACGTCGTTCGCCACCGGCATGCTGCTGCTGTTTGGCTTCGCATTGCCGCCGCTCGTCGCGCTCGCCAGCGTGCCGCCGCTGCGCGTGCTGCGCCGCGACCTGCCGCGGCCGCGCGCGGGCGGTGTGCTCGCATATGCATTGGGCGCCATCACGATCGCGCTGCTGATCGCCTTCCAGGCGCGCGAGGTGCAGGCGGGCGTCATCATGGTCGGTGGCGTCGCCGGGCTGCTGGCGCTGGCGGCGTTCGTCGCGTGGCTGCTGCTCGCGCTGCTCAAGCGGCTCCCGCAACGCGGCGTCACCTGGCGCTTCGGCCTCGCCAACCTGCGGCGGCGCGCCTTCGCATCGAGCCTGCAGATCGGCGCGCTGGCGCTGGGCTTCATGGCGCTGTTGCTGCTGACGGTCGTCCGCGGCGACCTGATGCAGAACTGGCGTGCCAGCCTGCCGCCCGACGCGCCGAACCAATTCCTGATCAACGTGCTGCCGGACCAGGTCGACGACGCGCGCGCCCAGTTGCGCAAAGGCGTTGGTGCCGACGTGCTGTTCCGGCCGATGGTGCGCGGGCGCCTGGTCGAGTTGAACGGGTCCGCGCTCGATACGACGAAATTTTCCGACACGCGCGCGCGGCGGCTGGCCGAGCGCGAGTTCAACCTGTCGTGGACCGACACGCTGCCGAAGGGCAACACGGTGGCGCGCGGCACGTTCTGGACCGGTGCGACGAGCGCAGCGGACGCCGGCATGTCCCTCGAGGATGGCATCGCGGAAACGCTGGGCGTCAAGCTCGGCGACGAGCTGACGTTCGACATCGCCGGCAGCCGCGTCACTGCGAAGGTGACGAGCCTGCGCAAGGTCGACTGGGACAGTTTCCGCGTGAACTTCTTTGCACTGTTTCCGCCAGGCCCGCTCGCCGACATGCCGGCCACGTACATCGCTGCGTTCCGCGCGCCGGAAGGCCCGAACACGTGGCTGCCGCCGCTCGTGCAGAAGCATCCGAACATCCTTTCGATCGACATCGGCGAAATCGTCCGCCAGGTGCAGGGGATCATGGATCACGTGTCGCGTGCGGTGGAATTCGTGTTCCTCTTCACGCTCGCCGGCGGCCTGCTCGTGCTGCAGGCGGCCATTGCGGCCACGCAGGACGAGCGCAAGTTCGATGCCGCGATCCTGCGCACGCTCGGCGCGTCGCAACGCCAGCTGGCGGCGGCGCAGATTGCCGAGTTCCTGCTGCTGGGCGCGTTGTCGGGACTCGTCGCGGCGGCGGGGGCGACGGCCATCGGCTGGGCGCTGGCCGATCGCGTGTTCAAGATTCCCTTCGAAGCCAATCCGATGGTCTGGGTCTACGGGCTTCTCGGCGGCGCGGTGGCCGTCACGCTCGCTGGATGGCTGGGCACGCGGTCGACGGCGCGGCAGCCGCCGCTGGCGGTGATCCGTCAGCTCGGCTGATCGTTGTTCGCGTGGACGCGCCGAACGCCGCGCCGCCGACACCGTACGAACTCATCGGCGGCGATCGCGGCGCGCGCGCGCTCGTCGACGCGTTCTACGACCGGATGGACCTCGAAGAGGCGTTCGCGGGGATTCGCAGTCTGCATCCGGCGACGCTCGACGGCTCGCGCGACAAGCTTTACTGGTACCTGTCGGGATGGCTGGGCGGGCCGGCGCTGTACGTCGAGCGCTTCGGTCATCCGCGGCTGCGCGCACGCCATCTGCCGTTTCCCATCGCCAGCGCCGAGCGCGACCAGTGGCTCGCGTGCATGCGGATGGCGACGGAGGACGTCGCGTTGCCGCCGCCTGTGGCGGACGGACTGCTCGACACGTTCTTCGGCACTGCCGACTGGATGCGCAATCGCGACGGTTGACGTGGCACTCGGAACCGGACCGCTCTAACGCGCCAGCGTCGGTGTCGAGCCTCCCGATCTCGACTTGCGCCGACGGCCGCGGGCAGACCCGCGGTGCGCTGCGTTGTCATAGTGCCCGCCCATCGTCGCCATCGGCGTCAATGCCTGGTCGTTTCGACTGTCCCTTAAACGGCAGCGGCGCAGGGACGGCCGCGACCACACGCGCGGAGGTCGACACCAGAGGGTTCGACGTCGTGGCGGGTCGGGGTGCCAGCGATATGTATAAATTGCATAAAAATGCAGTCATAATGCACGTTTTGCAGTCACCGGACGTGCATGAACACCTTTTCGGAAAGTGTTTCGCTGGCGTTCGACCTTGTCGCGCATTTCGATCCCAAGCTACTGGCGATCGTCGAGCTGTCGCTGCGCGTCAGCCTTACGGCCACGTTCATCGCGTCCTGCGTGGGGCTGCCGCTGGGCGCCGCGATCGCGGTCGGGCGTTTTCCGGGCCGGCAGACGTTGACGGTCATCCTGAACGCGATGATGGGTTTGCCGCCGGTGGTCGTCGGTCTGGTCGTGTATCTGCTGCTGTCGCGCGCCGGGCCGTTCGGAGCGTTCGGCATCCTGTTCACGCCGACGGCGATGATCGTCGCCCAGTCGATCCTCATCACACCGATCATCGCGGCACTGTCGCGGCAGACCGTCGCCGATGCCTGGGGTGAGTACCGCGAGCAGCTGACATCGCTTGGCGCCAGCACGTCGCGCGCCGCGCTGACGCTGCTGTGGGATACGCGCTTTTCACTGGCGACGGTGCTGCTGGCGGGATTCGGCCGCGCGATCGCGGAAGTTGGCGCCGTGATGATCGTCGGTGGCAACATCGACGGCGTCACGCGCGTGATGACGACGACGATCGCGCTGGAAACGAGCAAGGGCGACCTGCCGCTCGCGCTGGCGCTCGGGCTCGTGCTGATCGCGATCGTCGTGGCGCTCGACGCCGCGGCGCAGTACACGCGGG
>JBDTNR010000388.1:0-3927 GCA_039933655.1 Betaproteobacteria bacterium
CGCTTGCGGGCGGCGGCGAAGGTCATGCCACCAACGGCGCACTGCGATCGGCGCGCGGCGCAAACATGGTATAAAGCCCGGGCCGCACGACAATATCCATTATAACCATCCGCGCCGGCGCTCCCACGCAATCCGCGACGTGGCGGCTGGAATTGTCGCCGCCGCGAGCGGCAGACTGGAATCTTCGAGGATATGAAGTCCGGCTTCTACACGATCATGGCGGCGCAGTTTTTTTCGTCGCTCGCCGACAATGCGCTGCTGATCGCGGCCATCAAGATGTTGCAGGAAATCCAGTCGCCGGACTGGATGACGCCGGCGTTGAAGCAGAGCTTCGTCGTATCGTATGTCGTCCTCGCGCCGCTCGTGGGTCCGTTCGCCGACTCGATGCCCAAGGGCCGGGTGATGCTGATCACCAACGCGATCAAGGTGGTCGGCTGCATGCTGATGCTGTTTACCGTGCATCCGCTGCTCGCGTACGCCGTCGTCGGCTTCGGCGCTGCCGCCTATTCACCCGCCAAGTACGGGATCCTGACCGAACTGCTGCCGCCCAAGCAGCTGGTGGCCGCCAACGGCTGGATCGAGGGCACGACGGTGGGGTCGATCGTCTTCGGTTTCCTGCTCGGCGGTGCGCTCGTCAGTACGAAAGTCTCCACCGCGCTGCTGGGCTTCGACCTGCCGATGATCGACACCGGCATCAGCACGCCGCCCGAGGCGGCCATCTGCGTGATCGCTTGCATCTACGTCATCGCGGCCATCTTCAACTGGTACATCCCCAACACCGGCGTCGATCACCGGGTGCCGAGCAAGAACCCCTTCTACCTGATCCGCGAGTTCGCGCATTGCGCGACGCTGCTCTGGCGCGACAAGCTGGGCCAGATCACGCTCGCCACTACGTCGCTGTTCTGGGGCGCTGGCGCGACGCTGCAGTTCATCGTCCTCGCCTGGGCCGGCAAGGCGCTCGGCTACGACCTGTCGCAGGCCACGTACCTGCAGGGCATCGTGGCCGTCGGCATCGCCGCCGGCGCCGTCATCGCGGCCAGGACAATCACGCTGCGCAGATCGGTGACGGTGCTGCCGGTGGGCGTGGCGATGGGCCTCATCGTCATCACGATGATCTTCGTCACCAAGCTCCCGCTGGCCATCGTGCTGCTGATCCTCATCGGCGCCTGCGCGGGATTCTTCGTGGTCCCGATGAATGCGCTGCTGCAGCACCGCGGTCACGTGCTGATGGGCGCCGGCCATTCGATCGCCGTGCAGAACTTCAACGAGAACATCGGCATTCTCGTGATGGTCTTCCTCTACCAGCTGATGATCCGCGAGGGATTCTCCATCAACCGCGCCATCGTGATGTTCGGCGTGTTCATGTCCGCCGCGATGCTGCTCGTGCTGTGGCGGCACATGTACAACCAGTCGCAGATGGATTCGCTGGGGCTCATTGCCGACGAGGGCGACGGCAAGTCGCAACACTGACGCGGGAAGCGTCAGAGAATGATCGGCCGGTCCGACAATTCGTTGCGCACGTCGCCGGTGCGCGGCGAATGGCGCGCCAGCAGGTCGGCGATCGCGGTCACGCCCTGTTCCGCGCCCTCGGCGTAGCGCCCCGCGCGGAACGCCGACTCCATCGTCCGGCAGATCGCCTCCCAGCCGGCTTCGCCCACCCGCGCGTGGATGCCGCGATCCGCGACGATTTCCACGTCGCGGTCGGCCAGCAGCAAGTAGACCAGCACACCGTCGTTGCGCTCGGTGTCCCAGACGCGCAGCGCGCCGAACACTTCGAGCGCGCGTTCGCGCGGTGACAGCCGTTGCCAGACGCGCGCCAGCGGCAGCGCGCCCTCGACGGCGAAACACAACTGCCCGGCGTGCCGCAGTTCGCCCTCGGCGATCGCGTTCTCGACGCGCACCAGCGCGTCGGGAGGAAGCGCGCGGCGCACGTCACCGCGATCGGTGACGAGATGCCGCCACAGGCGGCGCAGGCGTGAAGGTTCGGTGTGCGCCATGTTCAGTTCCACCCGCCCGAGGCGCCGCCGCCGCCGAAGCCGCCGCCACCGCCCGAGAACCCGCCACCCCCGCCGCCTCCGCCGCTCCAGCCTCCGCTGCCTCCCGAGGGGATCCAGACGCCGCCGCCGCGCCGCGTCAGGCCGCTGCCGGCGCCCGCGAACAGCATGACGAGCAGCGCGATCACGGCGGCCACGCCGGCCACGAGCAGCGAGCCCGCGACCACCCACGCGCCGGCGCCGACGATGCCGGCGCCGACCGTCGAGCCCACCATCTTGCCGAAGATGCGACGGAGGATGCCGCCCATGATCGGCACGACGACGAACACGATGATCAGCAGCATTTCGAATGGAAAACCGCCGGAGCGCGCCTTCGCCGTCGATGTCGGTTTGGCGGCGAGCGGCTCGCCCTTGTCGACGACGGCGATGATCTGGTCCACGCCGGAATCGATGCCTTGTGCGAACTGGTTCTGGCGAAACAGCGGCGCCATCGTTTCGGCGATGATCCGGCGCGACGTCGCGTCGGTGAGCACGCCCTCGAAGCCGTAACCCACCTCGATGCGCATCTTCTTGTCGTTCTTGGCGACGAGCAGCAGCGCGCCATTGTCCTGCCCCTTGCGGCCGATCTTCCACGCATCGGCGACGCGGATCGAGTACGCCTCGATCGGCTCCGGCTGCGTCGTCGGCACCATCAGCACGGCGAGCTGGTTGCCGGTCTTCTGCTCCCACGCGGCAAGCTTCCCGACCAGTGCCTGCGTCTCGCCGGCCGTGAACGTGCCGGTGAGATCGGTCACGCGTTGGGAGAGCGGCGGAACAGGCATCAGGCCATCGGTGCCCGCTTCCCACCCCTGCGCGTGCGCCAGCGTGGCGGCGAACGCGAACAGCAACGCTGCGAAGCCGCGCGCGACGCGCGGCCACTCAAACCACGTCATGACGATGCCTCACCGGTGGACGGTGGTCCGAAGGAGTCCGCGCGGACGCCGTGACGGTCGCCGGCGCGGCGCGCCGCGTCAGTAGCCCTTCTTCATCAGTTCCTGCGCCGGGTCGACCGGCGCCTCGGCCTTGACGTCGCCGGGGACGGCTGACGTCTTGGGTACGGCGGGCGGCGGCACTGCCGGCGCGGCCGGCGCGCCCGGCGTCTTGCCGAAATCGACCTTGGGCGGCGCGCTGATCGCGGCCTCGTTCTCGACGGTGAAATTGGGCTTCACGGCCATGTTGAACAGCATCGCCGTCAGGTTGGTCGGGAACGAGCGCACCGTCGAGTTGTACACCTGCACCGAGTCGATGTAACGCTTGCGGGCGACGGTGATGCGGTTCTCCGTGCCCTCGAGTTGCGACTGCAAGTCGCGGAACAGCGCGTCCGACTTCAGGTTCGGATAGTTCTCGGCGACGACCAGCAGTCGCGACAGCGCGCTCGTGAGCTGGCTCTGCGCCGCCTGGAACTTGGCGAATGCCGCCGGATCGTTGACGAGTTCCGGCGTGGCCTTGATCGCGCCGACGTTGGCGCGCGCGTTGGTCACCGCCGTCAGCACGTCGGCTTCCTGCGCCGCGTAGCCCTTGACGGTATTGACGAGGTTGGGCACGAGGTCCGCGCGGCGTTGGTACTGGTTCACCACTTCGGACCACGCGGCCTTGATGCCTTCGTCCTGGCGCTGCAGGTCGTTGTAGCCGCAGCCGGCGAGCGACATGACGGCAAGGGCGGCAAACAGGGCGGCGAGTTTCCTCAACATGTGTCCTCCGGACGGATGCGAGCGGGCCCAAGCGGCCCGCAAGGGGGAATATGCGGCGGGCGGACCCGCCGTGCAAGTTTTCATGTGACGAATGGCGGTGCAGGCGCCTGCGCGCCGGCCGATTGTGCGACGGTTGCCTTCGCGAGCAGCAGATCCTCCCAGGCCTTGGCCTTGTCCTGCAGCGTGCGCAGCAGATACGCCGG
>JBDTNR010000389.1:0-3914 GCA_039933655.1 Betaproteobacteria bacterium
GGCGCTTCGCCGTGGCCGGGCGCTTCGCCGTGGCCGGGCGCTTCGCCGTGGCCGGGCGCTTCGCCGTGGCCGGACGCTTCGCCGTGGCCGGGCGTGGCGCTTGCGCCTTGTTCGCGGACTTGGCGCGCGCGGCGCGCGCGGCAAGCGCCAACCTGCGCACGCGGCGAATGTCGGCGTCCGAGAACGGCCCGTTGACGCCGGAAATGGCGGCGAGCTTCATGCCGTGCTTGCGGCCCATCCGGTAGATCTCGCGCACCTTCTCCCATTCGATGCTGCGGCCGACGGTGAAGTTCTCGAAGCGTCCTTCGAGCGCCAGCACGATGGTTTCGGCAAGGCATGCATAGGCGATGTTCTTGGGCAGCCCGATGTTCTTCATCGTCACCTTTCCGGGCAGCAGGATCTCGCCCGACTCGATCACCAGCACGTCGGGCCGTTTCGCGACCTCCTCGGGCGGCAGGTCGAGCGGGCGCGCAACGTCGGTGATGACGCAGCCGGGCTTCACCTTCATGATGTCGAGAATCTTCTTCCCCGCCCCCGACGTCGCGGTGACGATCATGTCCATGCCGGCGATGTGCGTATCTGCGCGAGACGACAGGAACAGCTTCGCCTCCGGCGTCTCCTTCAGGATCGACCCCTTGAGCGACAGCAGCTTGGCGGTCTCCGGCGACACGAGGTAGACCTCCTCTGCGACCATCGCGAGCATTCTTGCGCACACGGAGCCGATGGCGCCGGTGGCGCCGACCACCATCGCCTTGAACTGCACTTTCTCGCCGCGCTTCGGCGCGGGCACGAGGCCCAGCCGCAGCACCGCGTCGTGCGCGGCCCACAGCGCGCCCGACGCGCTGTAGCTGTTGCCCGTCGTGATCGGCAGCGGCGCGCGCCGGGCGACCGTCAGCCCGGCGTCACCGACGACCTTGGTGAAGGCGCCGAGGCCCATGATCTGCGCGCCCAGTCCCTTGGCCATCCGCGCCGCATCCAGCAGGCGGCGATACGTGAACTCGGGGCTGTGGCTCATGATCTCCTTCGGCGTTCCGCCCACCGAGATGAGCCAGCCCTCGGCCTCGACGCCGGTGGGCGATTTGATGCCCGACACCTTCGAATAGACGAACGGCGGCGTGTACGCCATCGCCTTCTCGATCGTGTCCATGAAGACCGGTGGCGACACCTGCGACAGGAGCTCGATCGGCTTGATGTTCTTGAAATACTCCTGCGACAGCGGATGGATGACGAAGGCAAAGCGGTTGACGCGCTTGAAGCCATTCGGGTAGATGACGCGCGGATCGAGTGTCAGGCTCTCGATGATCTCGAGATAGTCGTCCTCGAGAATCGCGTCGGGGGCCTTGTCGGTCGCCGCGATGATCATCGCGTCGAGCAGGCTCGGACCCAGCACGTGGTCGAAGAGCAGCGGCGAGCCGTCGATCACCAGATGGACGCCCTTCTCCTTGAAGCGCGCGATCCGCTGGTCGTTGACCGTCGAGGTGACGATCGTCTTGCCGGCCAGCTCTTCGGCGCCGAAGCCATCCAGCTCATGGACGGGGGCGACGACGACCGTCGCATCCCGCAGCGCGCGGCGCAGGATGAACTTCGTCCATTGCCGGACGGGCGCCGACGTCATCAGGCTCGCCGGCGCCCAGTCGAGCACATGGCGCGCTCCGCTCGCATAGAGTTCCAGCATGTCGAGCGACGTCAGCATCTTCGGCACGCCGAGCTGCAGCAGCGGGTCGGCAAACTGGAGGTTGGCGGTGTACTCCGACATCGCCAGCGCCAGCTTGTAGTTGGTCCGCCCCGAGAAGAAGAGCACCCGGGCGTTGTTGAAATAGTCACCGAGTTTGTTCTGCACGTGGCGCAGTGCCCATTCCTGCAGGATGTCGTTGAGCCGGCCGCCGGTCGTGACGGGAACGCGCGTCACCGCCGCCGTCATGCGCGCGCTGTCCTTCTCGACATAGCGCTGCCCGCCGACCGAGTAGCCGTCCTTGACGACGCCGATCCCCAGCGTGTCCGCGTGCTGCTGCCAGTGCTTCAGCAGCTTGACGGCACGGGCCGCGCTGCCGTTGGTGCCCAGGCGCCGGACGTCGAAGGGATGTCCCAGGAACCGCGCCCGGAACTGGAAATCCTGGTCGCTTGCACCCAGGCTGATACCCACCACTTTCTTCATCGCATCCCCGCCTGTTGGAGACCCTGCCGCGCTGGCGCGACAGGTGTCGGACCGCCAGTCAAATTGTACGGCGGTCGCCCGCGGCGCGCGCCCGCGCGAGGCGTCACACCTTGATCTCGGTCGAGGAAACCGCTCGAAAACGTGGTCGCGAGCCGTCATTTGGTGCAAGCTGGCCGTTCTTCAAAAACGAATGCACGAGTGCGACGATGATCGAATTGCCGAGTGTGGTGACGGACGTCGTGCGGTCGGTCGGGCTGTCGACGGCGATGCGCGCGGCCGGCGTCGTGACGGGTCTGCTGCCGATTCCGCAGCCGATGCTGCTGGTGGGTCCGGGGGCGAGCCGGCGGCTCGGCGAAGCGCTGGTCGGCTTCGGGCACCGGAAGATCCTCATCGTGACCGACAGCGTCGTATCCGCGATGGGCCTGCCGGACGCGCTGAAGGCCGCGCTGACGGCGGGCGGCATCGCGCACGTCACGTTCGACCAGGTCACGGCCGATGCGCCGATCCCGGTGATCGAGAAAGGGATCGCGTTCTGCACGAAGCACGCGTGCGATGCCGTCGTGGCGTTCGGCGGCGGCTCGCCGATGGACGCCGCGAAGGCGATCGCGCTGGCGGTGGCCAACCGGAAGCACCCGCGCAAACTGGTCGGCTATTTCAAGGGCCGGCGCGCGCCGCTGCCGCTCTACGCGGTGCCGACCACCGCCGGTACCGGGTCGGAGGTGACGGTGGCCGCGGTGATTTCGGATCCGGCGACCGAACGCAAGCTGGTGATCGCCGATACGCGCCTCGTGCCGGCGATGGCGGCGCTCGATCCGTCGCTGATGACCGGGCTGCCGCGGCAGGTGACGGCCGCCACCGGCATGGACGCGCTGACGCACGCCGTCGAGGCGTTCGTCGGCCACTGGGCGAACGCCCATACGGACCGCATGGCGCTGGCGGCCGTCGGCATGATCTACGGCAACCTGCGCACCGTCTGTCGCAACGGCCGCGACCTGGCGGCGCGCGAGCAGATGGCGCTGGCGGCGACCTATGCGGGCCTTGCGTTCACGCGCGCCAACGTCGGCTACGTCCACGCGATCGCGCACCAGCTCGGCGGCAAGTACCACACGCCGCATGGTCTCGCCAACGCGATCATGCTGCCGCACGTCCTCGAGTTCGAAAGTCCCGCGATCACCAAGCGGCTGGCCATTCTCGCGGTGCGCGCCGGTGTGGGGCGACCGCGCGAGCGTCCGGCGGCGCTGGCAAAGAAATTCGTCGCCTCGGTCGCCGCGCTCAATCGGGACGTAGGCATTCCGACGCAACTCGATGCGCTGCGCGAAGAGGACATTCCGGAACTCGCGCGCGCCGCCTGCTGGGAGGCCGACACCAACTATCCGGTGCCGCGCTACATGTCGGCGGCGACGTGCGAGGGCCTGCTGCGCAAGGTGCTGCCAGGCGCGGCGCCGCGTGCCAGGCGCGCGGTACGGAAGACCGTCCGCCCGCGCGCCGCCCGCTAGTTCGTTGCGGCCTGTAAACGCGGGGATCGGACGTGAACGAAAGGTAGTCTGGCGCTGCCATTCGGGTCGAGGGCAAGGCGCCGTTGCGCTGCCAGGGTAGCCCCCTTGCGAGCAATGGCAACGCAGCAATCGGCCCGCATCGCCTGGCAGTCGCTGCCGATTCCTCCGTTACCGGCCACTAGTATTGTAACACGTTAATTACGAAACATAATGACGGCCGAGTTTCCGATCCGCATCTTGCCGCGTGAAGGTCCACTGGATGG
>JBDTNR010000390.1:0-3913 GCA_039933655.1 Betaproteobacteria bacterium
GCTAGAATCCTCCTCGAATCGCCCGATCCCGTCAACCCGGGAGCGTGGCCCCCATGCACGCCTTTGCTAGGATTCCCGATGACCGGCCCCACCCGTTTCCGCGCCGACGCACTCGTTGCCTTCGCGCATGCGCTGCTCGCGCGCGCCGGATTGCGTGACGACGTCGCGCGCGACGTCGCGACTGTCCTGGTCGATGGCGACCTGCTCGGCCACACGACGCACGGGCTCGCGCTGCTTGCCCCCTACCTCGCGGAGATCGAGAAGGGCGCGATGGCGAAGGACGGCGAGCCCACGGTCGTCAATGCGCGCCCCGCCGTGCAGACCTGGGACGGGCACCGCCTCGCGGGGCCATGGCTCACGCTGCGCGCGTTCGACGCCGCCGCCGCGATGGCCATGATCTACGGCTCCGGCACCGTCGTGCTGCGGCGCGCGCACCACATCGCCTGCCTGGCGGCGTACCTGAAGCGCATGACGGACCGCAAGCTGATGTCCATCCTGTGCTGCTCCGACCCGGCCGTCTGCAGCGTCGCCCCGTTCGGTGGCGTGTCGCCGGTGTTCACACCCAATCCGCTGGCCGCCGGCATTCCGACCTCGGGCGATCCGATCCTGCTCGACATCTCCGCGAGTTATACGACCAACGGATTGACGGGGCGCCTGTTCAAGAAGGGCGAGCAGCTGCCGCATCCGTGGCTGCAGGACGAGCAAGGCAACGCCACCGCCGATCCTGCCGTGCTGTTCAACGGTCGCCAGGGCACGCTGCTGCCGCTCGGCGGCCTCGACGCCGGGCACAAGGGGTATGGACTGGCGCTGCTCAACGAAGCATTGACGGCGTGCCTCACCGGTTTCGGGCGCGCCGATCCCGCCGAAGGCTGGGGCGCGACCGTGTTCGTGCAGGTCCTGGACCCGGCAGCGTTCGGCGGCATCGCCGACTACACGCGACAGGCCGACTGGATCGTCGATGCCTGCCATCGCGCCACGCCGCGCCCGGGCGGCCCGCGCGTGAGGCTGCCGGGCGAGAACGGCATGCAGCGGTATCGCGACCAGCAGGCGAACGGCGTCGCGCTTTTCGACGGGATCCTGCCGTCGCTCGCGCCGTGGGCGGAGAAGTTCTCCGTCGCGGGGCCAGCCGTGGCAGCATGACGCCGCTGCGCGCGCTGCGCCGCGGTGCCTGCGTGCTGGCGATCGTGCCCGCCTGCACCGTGAGCGCCGCCGACTGGACGCTCGATTGCCCGACGCGACTGGCCACCGCACAGGCGGTGGCCGGCAATGTGCCTGCCGGCTGGACGGTGTACGACCGCACGACGTCCGCGATGAAGGGCACCTCGGGTGTTGCCGCCACCGCGCCCGCGGTACCGTTGTCGATCAGCGTGTTCGACGGACCGCCGCCGGAGATGGCCGACCTCGTTCCCGACGATCCGAACGCCAAGGTCCAGCGCTGGACGCTGCCGAAGGCGCGCACGCGCGACACCTTCATCGTCTGCAACTACATGGACACGCGGATAAGACTGGCGCGCAAGGTCCCGGCCGCAGCGACATCCTGCACCTCGACGCCACGGGACGCGGCGGCGATCGGCGTCGTTTG
Organism: Betaproteobacteria bacterium; assembly: GCA_039933655.1. Classification (GTDB taxonomy): domain Bacteria; phylum Pseudomonadota; class Gammaproteobacteria; order Burkholderiales; family Casimicrobiaceae; genus VBCG01. The sequence goes on from JBDTNR010000390.1 coordinate 1,583, forward strand.
CAGGTAGCGGGGGCGATGTCGTCGCGTCGGGCGCCACGATACCGTTTCGGCGATTGACGTAGCGATGACGCGGCAGGAGGTTGCTTCTGTTTTTTGCGCCCCGTTCATCTCAGTGTTCGTCATCCCCGCGAAAGCGGGGAACCAGTGTCGTGGTTGCTCCCAGGGTTTGTGGTGCCGACGACGCTGGATTCCCGCTTTCGCGGGAACGACGGATGAGGACGATTCATGCTTCTGCATAATCGCGGCATCAAAACTTCACACGTAGCGCGCCGTCACCCGCCCTCTCCCGCGTGGCGGGCGAAGGGGCGCTTCGGTAAAGGCTCTAGTCCGATGGCGAGCGCCCGCCGGCCACGCGCGCGATGCGCGCCAGGTCGCGGCGTACGGTGATGTCGCCGAAGCCCGCCGCGCGCAGCAATTCCTGCACGGCCTCCGACTGATCGTACCCGTGCTCGACGATGAGCGCGCCGCCCGGCGCAAGCCGTGCGGGCGCGCCGGCGACGATCGTGCGCAGCGCAGCGAGGCCGTCGACACCCGACGCGAGCGCCACCGCCGGCTCGAAGCGCAGATCGCCCTCGGTCAGATGCGGGTCGCCCTGCGCGATGTACGGCGGGTTGCTGACGATCATGTCCCATGCGGACCCGGCGACGCCGTCATACCAGTTCGCCGCGGCGAAGACGACATTGGCGAGTGCCAACCGTTGCCCATTCGCTACCGCGACGGCGAGCGCCGCCGCGGACGCATCGGTGCCGACGACGTGCGCCTGCGGCCGCTGGCGGCCAAGCGCCAGCGCGATCGCGCCCGATCCGGTGCCGAGATCCAGCACGCGGAGGGGTCGCCCGGGCGGCAGCCATTCGAGCGCGAGTTCGACGAGCGTCTCCGTTTCCGGCCGCGGGATCAGCACGTCCGCCGTCACCGCAAGCGGCAGTCCCCAGAACTCCCGGATGCCGGTGAGGTAGGCCACCGGCTCGCCGCTGCGGCGTCGCCCGGCAAGCGCGTGGAACGCGGCGGCCACGTCCGGCGCGAGCGCGTCGTCGCGATGCGCGACGAGCCACGCGCGGTTGCGCCCGGCGGCATGCGCCAGCAGCACCTGCGCGTCGACGGGCACCAGCCCCGATTGCGCCAGCGCCTGCTGCACGGTCGGCGTCATCGGGCGGTCTCGCGCGTCGCACTGAACACGCGCATCGGCCGGCCGTAATGGACCGCGATGCCGTCGTCGCGCATGCCGATCTTGTCGAGCACGCGCTGCGACGACAGGTTTTCCGGCCAGGTGACGCCGACGATACGCGGCAGCCCGAGCGTGCGGAAGCCGTAATCGAGCACCGCCTTCGCCATCTCGGTGGCGTAGCCCTGGCCCCAGCATGCAGGAGGCAGGCGGTAGGCGATTTCGATGTCGTCCGCGTCGGGCAGCGGAAAGAGGCCGCAGGCGCCGACGAACGTCGTGTCGTCGCGGCGACTGCCGTGCAGCAGGCCGTAGCCCGGACGCTCCGCGTAGTGCGCGATCATCAGCTCGAGTGCGTGGGCCGATTGCTCGCGCGTGTATCCCTTAAGACCGGTGCCCAGGTAACGCATCACGCGGTCGTCGCCGTCCATCGCGTGGAGATCGTCCAAGTCGTCCGGCCGGAACTGCCGCAGCCGCAGCCGCTTTGTTGCCAGCTCGACGTTCACCAGCGCGCGGCCCTGCGCGGCGCGGCGAGCAGCCGCAGCCGCGCATCGTAGTAGTCGCCCCAGCCGCTGTCGACGAGTCCGGCCTTCTGCAGCACGTTCTGCGACGCGACGTTGTCCGGGTGCGTGACGCCGATGATGCGGTCGAGGCTCAAGTCGTCGAAGCCGTAGCGGACCATCGCAGAGGCGCCTTCGGTGGCGAAGCCCTGGCCCCATGCGTCGGGCAGCAGCATGTAGCCCGTCTCGACGTCCGCGCTCCTGCCGCAGTATTTGAGCGTGAACCAGCCGATGAAAGCGCCCGTGTCGCGGCGCGTCGTGTACCAGAAGCCCAGGTCGGGATAGAGCGTCGAATAGCCGAGCACGCGGCGCATGATCTGCGCGTGCCGCGTTTCGTCGACCGGCCTGCCGTCGCCGATGTAGCGCATCACGCGCGGGTCGGTGTTGAGGCGCCACAGGTCGTCGCTGTCGTCCGCGGTGAAGTCGCGCATGTCGAGGCGCAGCGTTTCGAGCCACGGGGGCGCAACCTTGTTCTTCCTGGCGTTCACGGTCCTTCCCCCGCCAGCGCCGCCAGTTGCTCGGCCTGGAATTCCTGCGACAGCGCCGTCACGACTTCATCCAGTTCGCCATCCATGATCGCGTCGATCTTGTAGAGCGTCAGGTTGATCCGGT
>JBDTNR010000391.1:0-3903 GCA_039933655.1 Betaproteobacteria bacterium
TCGACTACTACGTCGATCTCTTCAAGAAGGTGCGCGCGCTGCCCGAGTGGAAGAAGTTCACCGAGGAAGCGGCCTTCAACAACACGTTCATGACCGGCAAGGAATACGTGGACTGGGTCACGAAGACGGAAGGCATCCACAAGGACCTGATGCAAGAAGCCGGCTTCATCGCGAAGTAAGCCGTGGCGAAAAACGCAAAGATCCCGGCGGGTGCTCTGGCCACCCGCTGGATGGAGCTGGTCGTCGCCTTCGCGCTCGTCGTGATCGGCCTCATCGTCGTCTACGACAGCCACCGCGTCGGCATCGAGTGGGCGGAAGACGGGCCCAGATCCGGATATTTTCCGAACTTCATCGGCTGGATCCTGGCCGGCACCGGGGCGTTCATTGCCGGCGAGACGTTCTTTGGCTGGAAAAAACTCGCCGGAAAGGTGTTCGTCGAGCGCGAGCAGCTGAAACCCGTGCTGCAGATGCTGCTGCCGACCGTGGTCTACATCGGCCTGATCGCCCTGGTCGGCATCTACGTCGCTTCGGCGCTCTTCATCGCGGCCTTCATGCGCGTGCAGGGCAAATACCGGTGGCCGGCGACGCTCGCCGTCAGCATCAGTGTGCCAGTCGCGATCTTCCTGCTGTTCGAAATCTGGTTCCTCGTGCCCTTGCCCAAGGGTCCGATCGAGCACCTGCTCGGGTACTAGCCACCGCGCTCGCGCCGACTACCGCGACACGGTATCGCCTCACGAACGGGGAGTTCGCTTGGAAGAAATCAGCAACCTGATGCACGGCTTCGAGGTCGCCCTGACCTGGAAGAACCTCCTTTTCATGTTCGTCGGCATCCTGCTGGGAGTGCTGATCGGCGTGCTGCCGGGTTTGGGCGGCGCCAACGGCGTGGCGATCCTGCTGCCGCTGACCTTCACGATGCCGCCGACGTCGGCGATCATCATGCTGTCGTGCATCTACTGGGGAGCGTTGTTCGGCGGCGCCATCACGTCGATCCTGTTCAACATTCCAGGGGAGCCATGGTCGGTGGCCACGACGTTCGACGGCTATCCGATGGCGCAGCAGGGGCGTGCGGGCGAAGCGCTGACGGCGGCGTTCACGTCGTCGTTTATCGGCGCGCTGTTCGCCGTCCTGATGATCACGTTCCTGGCGCCGCTGGTGGCCAAGTTCGCGCTGAAATTCGGGCCTCCGGAGTACTTCGCGATCCAGCTGCTGACGTTCTGCAGCTTCGTGGGCATGGGACGCGAGCCGCCGGCGAAAACGATCGCCGCGATGATGCTCGGCTTCGCACTGGCGGCCGTCGGCCTGGACACGATGACCGGGACGTTGCGGATGACGTTCGGCCAGTCCGAGCTGCTGCAGGGCTTCGATTTCCTGGTGGCGGTGATCGGGCTCTTCGGGCTCGGGGAAATCTTCCTGACCATGGAGGAAGGCCTGGCGTTCAAGGGCAAGAGCGCGAAGATCGACCCGGCGATCGTGCTGCGGACCTGGGCCAAGCTGCCCAAGTACTGGCTGACGTCGTTGCGGTCGTGCCTCGTCGGCTGCTGGATGGGCGTCACGCCGGGCGGCGCGACGCCGGCGTCGTTCATGAGCTACGGGATGGCGCGGCGGTTTTCCAAGCGTGGCGACAAATTCGGCGAGGGGGAGATCGAAGGCGTCATCGCGCCGGAGACCGCCGCCCATGCCGCAGGCACCAGCGCGCTGTTGCCGATGCTCACGCTCGGCATTCCCGGCTCGCCGACGGCGGCGGTGCTGCTGGGCGGCCTCATGATCTGGGGGCTGCAACCGGGCCCGCTGTTGTTCGTCGAGAAAAAAGAATTCGTCTGGGGCCTCATCGCCAGCATGTACCTGGGCAACATCGTCGGCCTGCTGATCGTGCTGACGACCGTGCCGTGGTGGGCGGCGATCCTGCGCATTCCGTTTGCGATCATCGCGCCGGTGATCGTCGTCATCTGCGCGATCGGCGCCTACACCGTCCACCAGAACATGTTCGACGTGGTGATGATGCTGGTGTTCGGCGTCGTCGGCTACCTGTTCAAGAAGCTCAAGTATCCGCTGGCGCCGCTGGTGCTGGCGCTCGTGCTGGGCGACATGGCGGAGACGAGCTTCCGGCAATCGATGCTGCTGTCGGCAGGCAGTACGAGCATCTTCTATTCCAATTGGCTGGTAGGCTCGATCGTCACGCTGGCGTTCCTCCTGCTGTCGTGGCCGATCGTGTCGTACCTGCTGGATCGGTGGCGCGTCAGCGAAGGTCGGCCGCGGCGCACATAGGCCAGGCACGATGCCGCCGCCTCACGCGGCGGCATCGTGCGCAGTACGGTGCGACAAGCGTTGGCGCCATGGCACCGGCGCGCGGGATTGCGACCATTGAGCGGCGTAGATCGCTTCCTCCGACGTCCGCTCCAACGAACCCGATGTCGCGGCCCCGGACGGCCGCAGGCTAGGAGTCACGGCGGCATGCGTCACTTCCGCATTCGCGGAACGTACGTGGCAGAGCACCGTGATCTGCGCCTGCCGCGCGACGGGCCCGTACCCAGACTGACGCTCGTGACGTGCTTTCTCTTCGACGCGCTCAATCCCGGCGGCCCGCTGCTCTAAGTCGTGGTGGGGGAGGCGGCGTACCAGGCGCTACTCCCGTATCAGACCCCAGGACCAAATGTGTAATACGCCCTGGCCAAGATTCTTGAGGCCGCGGCCTGAATCAGACTCCAACGACCCGATAAGCGGAATCTCTACGATGATTCCGTCATCCTGATCGGTGGAATCGAAAGTGACGCCTCCCCCGACACAGTGACTGGTTACCGTAAAAGGTACCTTTGGTACGACGATCTTTCCCATGTAGGGGCCGTACGTGCTGATTTCCAGTTCGTAGGAACCTCGCGGCAAGGGGACGGTCGTGTGTCCGGAGGACTGACACTGAAGGCCCAGAGCAGGAGAAGTTACCGATCCGACATAATTGATCGTCAGAGTGTTCACGACCGGGTCGAACCTCGGGAGAAACGTTCGGCTTGAGTCGGGCAGCGGCGGGCTTCCCGGGAGTGGTGGCAAGTCGTCATATACGAACGTGACCAGCCCGCTGATCACAAACGACGACGGGACGCCGATGCTGAAATACGTTGCCTTGTATGTGAACCGTACGTCATATCGTTGGGCGATATCGTATACCGGCCGGAACTCGCGCTCGATGGGCCAAACCAGCGGCGAGATGGCCTCCGGCGTCGCGTTTGCGGATTGCCCCGATGCGCCCGTGATCGGAGCAACCGTGATCGTGGCCTTGTCGGCTTGCGTGAAATCAATTGCGAGCGTTCCTGCTGTCTGCGGGGCATCGGGCGGGTGATACGAGCCCGTCAAAGTCTGGCCGTTGGCATAGCGTAGCCACGGCCCTTCGTAATGCATCGGCGACGTCATGGGGCCGGCCGACAGGTACCACACCGGCTTGCCGGCGTCGTCGTACATGAAACTGGCGACGAACAGCGTGTCGCCCTGCAGCTCGACGCTGAAACCGCGCCCGCTTTCAGCCGGATTCCACCACCAGCCGGACAACGGCTGGAAGGCGGGTTCGGTGCCGCCGAACACGTGGCGCTGGATCGGAATGACCCCGCCGGGCCACGTGATCGTGCCGTGCGCGTCATCGGTGAAGTGAACCGAGACGGCGCCCGCGTCGACCGAACCTGAGGGCGCTGTATATGCACCGAACAACGTCTGCCCGCCCGTATAGCCCTGCAGCTGTCCGCTGAACGAATACGGGTCGCCGTTCTGGCCGCCCGCCACCAGCCACGTCGGACGGCCGTCGACGTCGTAGAAGTAGCCTGCCATGTAGAAGATGCCGCCCTGGCTCTCGACGAAAAATCCGCGGCCGCTTTCGGCGGGATTCCACCACCAACCGACTTCAGGCGCGCATCGTGCAGC
>JBDTNR010000392.1:0-3896 GCA_039933655.1 Betaproteobacteria bacterium
CAGCAGCGGAATGAAGATCGGCATGAAGATGACGATGATCTCGGTCCACTCGAGCGGCCAGCCCAGCAGGAAGATGATGACCTGCGACAGGATCATGAACTGCACGGGTGTCATGTCGAGCGACAGCACCCAGCGCTCGACGACGCCCTGGCCACCGAGCAGCGCGAACGCGGCCGAGAAGATCGACGAGCCGACGAACAGCCAGCACACCATCGCCGACGTCTTGGCGGTCAGGAACACCGACTCGCGAACCGTCGGCAGCAGCTTGACCTGGAACGTGGCGACGAGACACCAGACCGCCGCCGCGACGATCGACACCCAGCCGATCCACACCGGCGGACCGGATTCCAGGACCTCGAACTGCAGCAGCAGGAACCAGACGATGGAAAAGCCGATCAACAGCCACAGCGGAATCCACGTCGCCGTCACCCGGGCGCGGCGTTCCGGCGGCTGCGCGAGCAGCGCATAGACGGCCGCGAGGATGAAGCCTCCGAACGAACCAACGGCGGCCGCTTCCGTCGGCGTCGCGAGGCCGAAGACGATCGTGCCGAGCACGGCCAGGATCATCACCGCCAGCGGGAAGAACGACGCCAACAGCATCTTGAAGATCTCAAAGCGCACGAACGTGAACAACGCGTAAAAGAACACGAGGACAACGGTGCCCACGCCGAGGACATACCAGAACGGCGTCGGCGCGGGAATTCGTTGCCACGCGACGGGAGGCTTGGTCGCCTGCGCAGCCGGGGTGGCCGCCGCCGCGGCCGCCGGCGCCTTGGCCGCTGCGGCGGGCGCCTCGGCGGCGTCTTCGGCCGGCGGCTCCGCGAGTCCCGTGTCCTGCCCCGAGTCGCTTTCGGCGGATTCGACCAATCCCGTCGACGCATCGCCCATCTGCTCCAGGTGCGACGTGTCGGTCACCACATTGGGCTTGGTGAGCGCGTGCCAGGTGAGGCCCATCAGCAAGGCGAACACGATCGCCGGCAGGAGTGCTACGAGGAGTTCCTTGACAATGCGCCCGGTCGGGACGGCGGCGTTGGCGCGGCCCTTGAGCGCACCGATGAGGCCCGGCAGCACGCTGGTGCTCACGCTTGCCGCGATCGCCGAGAGATGCGCCGGCAGCGGGACCTTGCGTTCGCTTTCGGCCAGCGGCGGCATCAATGCCGGCTTGAGCTTGGCGACGATCACTACGAACGCGATGTAGAGGCCCGCCAGCATGATCCCCGGGAAGAACGCGCCCGCGTAGAGCTTGACGACCGAGACGCCCGCCGTCGCGCCGTAGACGATCAGCATCACCGACGGCGGGATCAGGATTCCAAGGCAGCCACCGGCCGTGATGACGCCCGCCGAGATCTTGACGCTGTAGCCCGCGCGCAGCATCGCCGGCAGTGCGAGCAGCCCCATCAGCGTGACGACCGCACCCACGATGCCGGTCGCTGTCGCGAACACCGCGCAGGTGATGAGCGTGGCGACGGCCAGCGACCCTGGTATCCGCGTCAGGGCCAGGTGAAGGCTGCGGAACAGCTTCTCGATCAGGTTCGCGCGCTCGACCAGGTAGCCCATGAACACGAACAGCGGGATCGAGATCAGCACATCGTTCGACATCACCGAATACGCACGCTGGACCATGAGGTCGAGCGTCTGCTGGACGGCGAGGTCCGGGTTGGCACTGCGGTAAGCGAACCACGCGAACATCATGCCCATGCCCATCAGCGTGAACGCCGTGGGGAAACCCAGCATGATCGCGATGACGATGAGCGCCAGCATCAGCAGTCCGAGGTGGCCGTTGGTCATGTCCGACGGCGAGGGCAGCAGCGCGAACACGGCGACGACGACCATCGCCATGATCGACAGGCCGAACCAGACCTCCTTCCTCATCGCGCGACCCCGTTCGGCGTTGCGCGGGCGATGACGGCGGTCATTTGCGCGCCGCCTCGGCGATCACCAGCTCGTCGAGCTTGGCGATGTCCTCATCCTTGACATGCACCATCTTCTTCAGCTTGTCGACGTCCACCTCCTCGACGTCCTCGCCGCGCGATGGCCAGTAGCCCTGCTTCAGGCAGATGACGCAGCGCGCGATCTCGACCAATCCCTGCAGCAGCAGAAAGGCGCCGGCGACCGGAATCACCATCTTGAACGGATAGATCGGCGGCCCGTCGGCCGTGATGTTCGAGTGTTCGTTGATCGCCCACGATTCCCCGGCGTAGTTGTAGCCGGCCCAGACCAGCGCCACCACGCCGGGGATGAAGAAAATGAAATAGAGCGCGAGATCGAGCGCCGCCTGCAGACGCGGCGGGAAAAAACCGTAGAGAACGTCGCCTCGGACATGACCGTTCTTCGACAGCGTGTACGCGCCCGCCATCATGAACAGCGTGCCGTACATCATGATCATCACGTCGAACGCCCAGGCGTGGGGATCCGACATCACGTAGCGAGAGTAGACCTCCCACGAGATCAGCAGCGTCAGCGAGACGATCAGCCACGCAAACGCCTGGCCGACGGCCGTCGAGAGCTTGTCGATGGAAAGCAGGAGTTTCTGCATGAATCGCTACCTCTGGTACCGCATCGGCATGCCGAATGGCGATCGCCCCTGCACGAAAGAAGACACCATCCGGGGCTGCCGGATGGTGTCCTTCACCACCACTGACCCGCGGTCAGGACTTCTTCGGGGCCGCCTTCGCTCCGAAATAATGGTTGTACGCCATCCGGCGATTCACGTTCGTATCGAGGTCCCACTTGACGGTCCGCTCGGCGAAGGCCTTCTGCGACGCCTCGATCTCCTTGAAGATCGCGTTGTCGCCGGATTTCTTGGCGGCCGCAGCGTCGTACGCCGTCAGCTGCGTTTGCAGGACCGCATCAGGCGTCTTGTAGAACTTGACCTTGTCCGTCGTCTGCAGCGTGATGTAGTCCTTCGAGTAGCGGTCGATCGCCTTCCATGCCATATCGGCCGACGCGGCGTCGACGGCGTTGGCGATGATCGCGCGCATCTTTTCCGGCAGCGCGTCGTACTTCGTCTTGTTGAACATGATTTCGAACTGCTCGGCGTTCTGGTGGAAGCTCTGCAGCATGCAGACCTTCGATACGTCGGCAAATCCCAGCAGGCGGTCGGACGACGCGTTGTTGAACTCCGCCGCGTCGAGCAGGCCACGGTCCATTGCGGGCACGATTTCGCCGCCCGGCAGCGCATTGACGGCGGCGCCGAGTCCGGTGAACACGTCGATCGAAATGCCGACCGTGCGGAACTTCAGGCCCTTGAAATCCTCGTTCTTGGTGATGGGCTTCTTGAACCAGCCGAGCGGCTGCGTCGGCATCGGACCGTACGGGAACGAGACGACGTTGGCGCCGATGGAGCTGTAGAGCTTCGTCAGCAGTTCCCTGCCGCCGCCGTACTTGTGCCACGACAAGAGCATGTTGGCGTCCATGCCGAACGCCGGGCCCGAGCCCCAAAGCGCCAGCGCGTTCTGCTTGCCGTAGTGATAGACGAGCACGCCATGGCCGCCGTCGAGCGTGCCCTTGGACACTGCGTCGAGGAGGCCGAAGGCAGGCACCACGGCGCCGGCAGGCAGCACGTCGATCTTGAGATCGCCGCCCGTCATGTCGTTGACCTTCTTCGCATAGTCGAGCGCGAATTCGTGAAAGATATCCTTGGCCGGCCAGGTGCTCTGCCAGCGCATCGTGATCGGCCCCTGTGCCTTGGCGATCATCGGGAAGCCGAGTGTGGCGCCGCCCGCAACCACGCCGGTGGCGGCAGTCAGGAACTTGCGGCGTGCAGCGGGAGTGGCCTTGCTAGCGGGTTCGTGCGACATGCATCCTCCAAATGTGCCGGGCCGGCAGAATTGCGCGGTCTCCGCAAACCGGGCGCGCCGCGCTCTTCGGTCGCGAACACCCCAAGATCGTGGACA
>JBDTNR010000393.1:0-3888 GCA_039933655.1 Betaproteobacteria bacterium
CGATGCAGTAGTAGTCGGGCGAGATGCGCCCCACCGCGGGAAACGCGGCCTTGCGTCCCGACCAGTACAACACCCGCTGTGCCTCGTCCTTGGACACGCGGATTTCGGTGGCGCCCGATGCCGTCAACAGCCGCCGGATCTCCGTCATCTCCGCCGCCACTTCCTCTGGCGTGCCGTCGGACTCGACGAGCAGCACCGCCGCGGCGTCGAGCGGGTAGTTCGCGTGGACAAACTGCTCCACGGCGCGCGTGGCCGCCTGGTCCATCATTTCGAGACCCGCCGGGATGATGCCGGCGCCGATGATGGCGCCCACGGCCGCACCGGCTTTTTCCACGTCGTCGAACGCGGCGAGCGCCACCTGCGCGAGCTGCGGTTTCGGCGTCAGCTTGACGGTGATTTCGGTGATGATGGCGAGCAGGCCCTCGCTGCCGGTCACGAGCGCCAGCAGGTCGTAGCCGGCGCTGTCGAGCGAATCACCGCCGAACTCGACGATGTCGCCGGTGATCAGCACGCCGCGAACGCGCCGCAGGTTGTGCACGGTGAGGCCGTACTTCAGGCAATGGACGCCGCCGGCGTTCTCGGCGACGTTGCCGCCGATCGAGCAGGCGATCTGCGACGATGGATCGGGCGCGTAGTAGAGGCCGTAAGGTGCCGCGGCCTCGGAGATGGCGAGGTTGCGCACGCCTGGCTGCACGATGGCCGTGCGGGTCATGGCGTCGATCGCGACGATCCGCTTGAACTTGGCGAGCGACAGCACGATGCCCGCGGCGTCGGGCAACGCGCCACCGGACAGGCTTGTTCCCGCGCCGCGCGCGACGACGGGAATGCGCGCGGCATGGCAGGCCTTCAGGATCGCGACGACCTGCGCCTCGTTTTCGGGCAGCACGACGGCGGCCGGCTGCGCACGATAGAGCGTGAGGCCGTCGCATTCGTACGGCTTCGTGTCCTCGGGCGAGACCAGCAGCGCAGCCGGCGGAAGTATCGCCGCCAATTGCGCCTGGATGTTGCTGTCGAGCATGGAGCGCGCCTCTTCCCGGGTCCAGCGGTTCGCGGCTGCAGCCCCGGACGGGCGGCACCGCTGCGATTATTTCACAAAGCGCCCGCGGGACACCAAACGCCGCATCCTGCACAGAGTGCCGGCGGCGTCGGTTCGCCTATACATCGGCGTCCACCTTCCCTAGAATCGGAACCGAAGGGCGATTCCAGCAGCCCCCATTCCGCCCACCTGCCCCCCCCTGAAGGAGGAAACATGCGTTTGCCGCGCCTTGCATATCCCGTTGTCGTCGCCGCCGTGCTGGCGGTATTGCCCGCTGCCCCCGCCGCCGCGCAGGAAACGCTGAAGATGAACATCTCGGTCAGCCAGAATTCCCACTACGGCGTCGCGGTCGACACGTTCGCGAAGGAAGTCGAGAAACGCACCAATGGCCGCTTCAAGGTGCAGAATTTCTATTCCGGCGCGCTCGGCGCCGAACGGGAGTCGATCGAGGCGGTGCAACTCGGGACGCTCGACCTCACGATGACGTCGACGGGGCCGGTGCCCAACTTCGTGCCCGAAGTCGCGATCCTCGACATTCCCTTCCTGTTCAAGGACTACGGGCAGGCTCGGCGCACGCTCGACGGCCCCATCGGGCAGGAGATGCTCGGCAAGTTTCCCGCCAAGGGCATCGTCGCGCTGGCGTGGGGCGAGAACGGCTTTCGCCACATGACCAACAGCAAGCGGAACGTCAACGTACCGGATGACCTGAAGGGCTTGAAGATGCGGACGATGGAGAATCCGGTCCACATCCAGGCCTACAAGCAGTTCGGCATCATCCCGACGCCGATGGCGTTCACCGAGGTGTTTACCGCGCTGCAACAGGGCACGGTCGACGGGCAGGAGAATCCGCTGTCGGTGATATCGGCGGCGAAGTTCGACCAGGTGCAGAAGTACATCACGCTGACCGGGCACGTGTATTCGCCCGCGCTCATCCTGATGAACAAGGGCAAGTTCGACAAGCTGACGGCGGCCGACAAGAAGGCATTCGGCGAAGCCGCGCAGGAAGCCGTCAAGGCCAATCGCGCGCGCATCGACGAGGACGAGAAGCGCGTCGTCGCGGAACTCAAGGCGCACGGCATGACGGTCATCGAGGTCGTCGACAAGTCGAAATTCCAGACCGCACTACAGCCGACGTTCGTCGAATTCGGCAAGAAGTTTGGCCAGGACAACATCGACAAGATCCGGAACTCCAAGTGACGCACCGCCCCGGGGAGCGGCCGCGCCTTGCGCGCGCCGCCCCCGGCGTCGCGGACACCCGTGGTCGCCGCGCCCGCACGGGCGGCGTCCTGGCCGGCCATTGACATGCGTCGCGCCTTTCTTGCCTTCGAGCAGCGCGCGACCGGAGCGGCGCTGGCGTTCGCCTGCGCGATGCTGGTCGCGGCCGCCTGCCTCGGCATGTACCAGATCCTGTCGCGGTTCGTCTTTCACCAGCCGGCCGAGTGGTCGGAGGTGCTGATCCGCTTCACGCTGATCTGGATGGTGTTCCTCGGCGCACCGTATGCCTTTCGCCAGGGCGCGATGGTCTGTGTCGACCTCGCGCACCGGATGGCGGGCCCGGTGGGCAAGCGCCTGCTCGACGTGCTCGCGGCGCTGTGTGCGCTGGTGGTGCTGGGAGTGATGCTGTGGTTCGGCATCGAGTACGCGTATCGCGGACGCTTCCAGACAATCAGCGGGCTCGAATCGTTTTCGATGACCTGGGCGTACATGGCGATCCCGGTGGGCGCGGCGTTCTCGGCAATCGCCGTGATCGGCTGCCTCGTCGATCCCCGGCGCCAGGAACTCGAAACGGCGCAATAGGACGGGAGCGATGCCCGCCACGATGCTGATGACGATGATCGTCGCGTTCGCGCTGTCGATTTCGGTCGCGGTCGCCATCGGACTCGCGAGCCTCGTCGGCGCGTACCAGGCGAACCTGAACTTCCTCGCGGTCGTGAAGGAGATGTTCTCGTCGATCAACAAGTTCCCGCTGGCGGCGATTCCGTTCTTCATACTCGCCGGCAACCTGATGGAGTCGGGCGGCATTTCGAAGCGCCTCGTCGAATTCGCGAAGTCGATCGTCGGCGGCGTCCAGGGCGGGCTGGCCGCCACCTGCGTGCTCACCTGCATGATCTTTGCGGCGGTGTCGGGGTCCAGCGTGGCCACGACGTTTGCGATCGGCGCCATCCTGATTCCCGCGCTGATCAAGCACGGCTATCCCACCAGCTACGCGGCGGCGCTGCAGGCGACGTCCGCCGAACTGGGCGTCATCATTCCGCCGTCGATTCCGCTGATTCTCTACGGCGTGTCGGCCGAGGTCTCGATCGGCGAACTGTTCATCGCCGGTTTCGGCCCCGGCCTGCTGATCGGCGGCGCGCTGATGGCGTTCGTCATCGTCTACGCACGCTGGAAAGGCTACGGCAAGGACGACCACGAGGGGCGGCTGCCGTTCCTGCTTGCCACCCGCAAGGCGGCACTGGCGCTGCTGATGCCGGTGATCATCCTCGGCGGCATCTACGGCGGCGTCTTCACGCCGACCGAGGCATCGGTGGTCGCGGTCTTCTATGCGCTGATCGTCGGCGTGCTGGTCTACCGCGAGACCAAGATCACCGACCTGCCGCAGGTGCTGCGCAAGAGCGTCGTGTCGTCGGCGGTGATCATGTTCATCATCGCCAACGCGGGACTCTTCAGCTACCTGATCACGCGGGCCGGCGTCCCGGGAATGATCGGCGCGCTGCTGGTCGACGTGCTGCAGACGCCGGCACTGTTCCTGCTCGGCGTGAACATCACGCTGTTCGTCATCGGCATGTTCATCGAGACCTCGGCGTCGATCATCGTGCTGGCGCCGATCCTGGCGCCGGTGGCGCAGCACTTCG
>JBDTNR010000394.1:0-3887 GCA_039933655.1 Betaproteobacteria bacterium
GCCGCCCGCGCCGCCTCGCCGACGAGCGGCGGCAGCGCACCGGCCTCGATCCAGTCCGCCAGCAGGCGGCCGTTGCCGTCGAGCATGCAGACGCGCCAGACACCGGTGAACACGCTTTCCTGGATACGCAACGGGCGCTCGCCGTCGACGAGCACCGCGACCTCGCCCTCGCCGAGCATGTCGTCCACGATGGCCCGCACCGGCGCTGAAAGCCCGCTGAGATCGACCTCGGGACCGCGGCCGGGGGCTGCGGGATCCCACTCGGACATGCGCGTCAGGAAACCAGCCAGCACGTCGCGCGCACTGCGCAATGCACCGACATCGGCGTCCTCGGGGACGCGCGGCATCGCGAACGTGGTCATCTCCCGCGGCAGCGCCAGGAACTGCAGCTCGTCATCCTCGACCGGCTGCGAACCGGACCCGACCGCGCGCACCGGAAGCGGAAAATCCTTCATTGCATCTCCCCACGGTTGATGTCATGCATGGCAGCCGCCTGCCGGGGTGGCGCCGCCGCTGACGGCAATGCCGACCGCCGGGGGCCGCGATGGCGTCGCCGCGAGCAGCGCCCCCATCTCGCCCACGTATTCGTCCCAGTTGCGCAGGCCATCGATGGCGCCGACGTACTTGCCGTCGCGCAACATCACCAGGGCCGGCCAGCGGCGGAAGCCGTAGCGGACCGCCTCGCGCCGCGCGCTTTCGGGCAACAGCACGCCGACGTCAAAGCGCCCGGGAAACGCCCGCGCGAGCTGGGGCGCGATCACCGCGAGGTCCAGCGTCTCGCGATAGCGGATCGGGTCCTCGAGAAAGAGCAGCAGCGCATGGCCGCTGCGCTCGGTGAATGCGGCGAAATCGTCGCCGCCGACCCGCGTGAAGCCATGCTTCGTGAACAGCTGCGCGATCAGCGGATAGGCCAGCGGATCGGCGTCGACGGCAAGCGGCATCGGTAACGTCATTTGGCAACTCTCCGCAAATGTGGCGGCAACTCGGGCTCGCGTCCCGTGAGATCCGCGAAACACTCGTCCGACAGCGGTTGGCCGGCGAGGACCGCGGCAAGCGCGTCGAGGGCGCCATTGGCCTGCGCGGCCTCCTGCGGCGTCATGAGGCGCATTGCGGCGCCGCGGAACGACAGCACCCACGCGCCGGGCTCCGGCACCGCGATCAGCGCGCAATCCAGTTCGCACTGTTCGCCACGGCCTACGCAGACGACGCGTCCGGAGGCGACGGAGATCACCTGCATCGGGGTGCCGATGCACATGTCAGCGCTCCGCCATCGGCGTCAGCGCGAGTACGCGCGGATCGCCGCTGCGCAATGCGTCCGCGTCGGACGGCCGTCCATTCTCGTAGTCGGCCATTGCCAGCGGGGTGGCATTCAGCGGCTCGTAGCGGGCGCCTGGCGCGCGCGGCGTGCCGGGGAAGCCCCATCGACCCAACTCGCGTGCCGCGAGCGCCACGGCCTCCGCAATGCGCTCCCTGACCGCTTCGGTGAGGCTGCCGCCGAAGTCGTCGAGCCGCAGCGGCTGGACGCCGATCGCCGTCACGGATTCGGGCATCCGGCCGTTGAGCTGCGCCAGCCCGAGAACGTCGTTGAAGCCGACCTGATGCGGCGACAATCGCGTGCGCCCCCATGCCGGCACCGCCTCGTCGCGGAGTACGCGCAGCGTGCCCGGCGCCAGCCCGAAGTCGATGGCGTCGAGGACCAGGACACGACGCGCCGACGCGACGGCGTCGTAGAGGTTCAGGCCCAGCGTGCCGCCGTCCTGCAGCGCGACCGCACGCGGAAACTCGAAGGCCGCATGCAGCGCCTCCACCGCGCGCACGCCGAAACCTTCGTCCGCCCAGAGGATGTTGCCGATGCCCACGACCACCACTTCGCCCCGCTCGTCCACGACTTCCCCTGTTACCTGTTGAGTTACTACAGGGAAAGGCTAACGCCGTTGCGCTGCAGCGTATTGTGCTAGGTCAAGGGCGCTGCGCGGGATAACCTGCGTCGGATTAACCGACGCGCAAAAGCTACTTTCCGCGACGCAACGCGGCGAACTGGCGCATTGCCACATGCACGTCCCAGGCCACCTGCAGGTGCATCCAGAACATCGCGTCGTTGCCGAAGTAGAAGGCCAGTCGCACCGCCGTGTCGGGCGTGATCGCGCGCCGGCCATTGATGAGTTCGTTGACGCGCCGGCGCGAGATGCCCAGCGCCTGCGCCAGCTCGGTCTGGTTGATCGACAGCGGCTTCATGTACCGTGTGGCGAGGAACTCGCCCGGCAGCGGAGGACGCCGCGGCGACAGCGACAGAACGTTGGCGCGCCGGCGCGCCGCCGGCGGCCGCGCCGCCGAGCGACCGCCGTTCGCCGCAGTGAACTCGGCGCACGCAGTCACGGCCTTGGCTCGCGCTTCCACATCCGGATGCCGTTGACCATCGTGCCGACCACCGATTGCCCGCTCATGATGTCCTCGCGGAACACCATGTACACGTGGACCAGCGCGAAGAGGACGAGGTACCACATCGCCAGATGATGCAGCGTGCGGACCATCTGCGGATCGCCGAACAGCACGAACACCCAGCCCATCAAATTCATCGGCAGCGTGCCCCAGCCCCATTGCTCGGCGTAGAGCGCGAAGCCGGTGACGATGATGAACAGCGTGCCAAGCGTGTACATCGCGAACATCGCGATCTGCGCCAGCGGGTTGTGGCCGACCCACAGCTCCGATTCCTTCTTCAGAAACAGGTAGTACCCCATCTGGCCGAACAGGCCCTTCCACCAGCTGCCGTTCCATACGGGCGGGATGAAGATCGCCCGCGATGAGTGGTTGCCGACGATCGCCCAGTACACGCGCACGAGGAAGGCCACCGCGAAGATCATCGCCGCGATGAAATGGATCATTCGGATGTAGCCGAACATGTAGTGGAACGTCGCCTCGCCGCCGATCGACGGCGGCGGGCTGCCGATCAGGTACCCGGTCACCGCGAGGACCAGCATCGCGACCATCATCACCCAATGCCACAGGCGAACCGGCGCCTCATACACGTACACCGGCTCGAGGGGGCCGGCCAGAACCTGGCCGGAGACGGGATTGACTCGCATCAGGCGCTCCTTGTCGTGATCACCGGACCTTGACCGCGACCAGCTCCTCGCCTTCCGGCGACATGACATGCGTCGCGCAGGCGAGACAGGGATCGAAACTGTGGATCGTCCGCAGGATTTCGAGCGGCTGCTGCGGATTCACCATCGGCGTGTTCAGCAGTGCGGCCTCGTACGCGCCGATCTGGCCCTTGGCATCGCGCGGGCCCGCGTTCCATGTCGTCGGTACCACGCACTGGTAGCTCTCGATCCGCGTGTTCTTGATCTTCACCCAGTGGGCGAGCGCGCCGCGCGGCGCTTCGACTCCGGCCACACCCTTCGCCTCCGCCGGCCACGTCGACGGTTCCCACTTGTCGACATTGGCGCACGCGAAGTCGCCGGACTTGAGGTTGGTCATCAACTGATCGAAGAAATATTTCATCTTGTGCGCGGCCCACGACGCTTCGAGGCCGCGCGCGGCGGTCCGGCCCAAGGTGCTGAACAGCGCCGTGACCGGCACGTCCAGCGTCTTCAGCACGAAGTTCACCTGCTCGGTCATTTCCTTGTCGCCGCGGGCGAACGCCACGATGTAGCGCGCGAGCGGGCCGACCTCGACGGCGTTGCCCTTCCAGCGCGGGGACTTCACCCACGAGTACTTCGCGTTCTCGTCGAAATTCTCGACGTTGGTCCGCGTGCCCTTGGTGGCCGCGCCCAGAACAAAGTTCGGGTCGGTGACGCCGTCGAACGGATGCAGGCCCTTCTGCTCGTCGCCCTGCTTGTACCAGGAGTGCGTCACCCATTCCTGCACCTGGTCGGGCGCCTTCAGGT
>JBDTNR010000395.1:0-3886 GCA_039933655.1 Betaproteobacteria bacterium
GCCGTCGAAGGGCCGCGAATCGTCACGCGCGTGGTGCTGGGTGGAGTCCTCTCGAACAACAAGGGGATCAACCGGCTCGGCGGCGGCCTCACGGCGCCCGCGCTGACGGCGAAGGACATGGACGACGTGAAGACGGCCGTCGAGCTCAAGGCCGATTACCTCGCGGTGTCGTTCCCGAAGAGCAAGGAAGACATGTACATGGCGCGCCAGCTCCTGCTCGCGGCGGGCGGAGCGGCGCAGGTCATCGCAAAAATCGAGCGGGCCGAGGCGATCGGCGCGCTGGCGGAGATCATCGACGCCTCCGACGGGATCATGGTCGCGCGCGGCGACCTCGCCGTCGAGGTCGGCAACGCCGCGGTGCCCGGCCTGCAGAAGCGGATGATCCGCATGGCGCGCGAGCGGAACAAGCTGACGATCACGGCCACCCAGATGATGGAATCGATGATTCAGAACCCGGTGCCCACGCGCGCAGAGGTCTCCGACGTCGCCAACGCCGTGCTCGACGGGACGGATGCCGTCATGCTTTCGGCCGAGACGGCCTCGGGCAAGTATCCGGTCGAGACCGTCGACACCATGGCGCAGATCTGCGTGGAAGCCGAGAAGTCGACCCCCGTCGAGCTCGACCGCGATTTCCTCGATCGGACCTTCACCCGCATCGACCAGTCGATCGCGATGGCGACGCTGTTCACCGCATTCCATCTCAAGGTGAAGGCTATCGCGTCGCTCACCGACTCCGGCTCGACGGCCCTTTGGATGTCGCGCCACGATTGCGGCTGCCCGATCTTCGCGCTGACCCCGAAAGTCGCCACGCAGCGCAAGATGGCGCTCTACCGCAACGTGAGCTCGCTCTACCTCGAACAGAGCACCGACCGCGACCAGGTGTTGCGCTCGGTCGAGGACCTGCTGCTGGAGATGGGCCTCGCGCAGCGCGGCGACCTGGTCGTGCTGACCATCGGCGAGCCGATGGGCAAGTCGGGCGGCACGAATACGATGAAAATCGTCAAGGTCGGCGAGCATCGCTCCTAGCTCCAATGGGCAGGAATTCCGCCGCGGCATTGCGATAAAATAGCGGCTGCGAATTTACGTTACCGCCGAAGGAGCCCGCCTTGCCCCTCGTCTCGATGCGCCAGCTGCTCGACCACGCCGCCGAATACGAATACGGACTGCCCGCCTTCAACGTCAACAATCTCGAGCAGGTGCAGGCCATCATGGCCGCCGCCGCCGAGACCGACAGCCCGGTGATCATGCAGGCCTCGGCGGGCGCGCGCAAATACGCGGGCGAGGTCTTCCTGCGCCACCTGATCGAAGCGGCGGTCGAAAGCTACCCGGACATTCCCGTGGTCATGCACCAGGATCACGGCCAGTCGCCGGACGTCTGCGCGTCCGCGATCAAGCTCGGTTTCACGAGCGTCATGATGGACGGCTCGCTGATGGCCGACGGCAAGTCGATCGCGAGCTACGACTACAACCTCGACGTGACCCGGAAGGTCGTCGGAATGGCGCATGCGATCGGCGTCACCGTCGAGGGCGAGCTCGGCTGCCTCGGCTCGCTGGAGACGATGATGGGTGACAAGGAGGACGGCCACGGCGCGGAAGGCAAGATGACGCGCGAGATGCTGCTGACCGATCCCGACCAGGCCGCCGATTTCGTGAAGAACACCCAACTCGACGCGCTGGCCATTGCCATCGGCACGTCGCACGGCGCGTACAAGTTCACGCGCAAGCCGACCGGCGACATCCTCGCCATCGACCGGATCAAGTCGATCCACGCCCGGATCCCGAACACGCACCTGGTGATGCACGGCAGCTCTTCGGTGCCGCAGGACCTGCTGCAGATCATCCGCGAGAACGGCGGCGAGATGAAGGAGACCTACGGCGTGCCGGTCGAGGAGATCCAGGAAGGGATCAAGCACGGCGTGCGCAAGATCAACATCGACACCGACATCCGGCTGGCGATGACGGCGGCGATCCGCAAGTTCCTGTACACGAACAAGAGCGCGTTCGACCCGCGCGACTACCTGAAGCCCGCACGTGAAGCGGCCAAGCTGATCTGCAAGGCCCGCTATGAGCAGTTCGGCTGCGCCGGCATGGGCTCGAAGATCAAGCCGGTGCCGCTCGCCGCCGTCGCGACGAGGTACAAGGCGGGCGAGCTCGCGCAGGTCGTCCGGTAACGACTCCGGTCGCGTCGCGGGTCGGGGCTGTCGGCCCCTGCCCGCGGCGAGGCCGCCGCTCTCCCCCACCCGAACGCAGGAGGATCGCGATGGTGCCCAACCGGCCCGAGCTGAAGCGCGTCCACCGTCTGTTCCGGAACGGGCTGACGTTCGTCGAGTACGTCGGGCTCCTCGTCATCGGCTTCGCGACGACGTTCGCGATGTTCGAGGAGGTGATGGCGATGGTGCGCGCGATGCGGGTCACGCTGGCCGACCTGCTGCTGATGTTCCTCTACCTCGAGGTGCTGGCGATGATCGGCCAGTACTTCAACTCGGGCCAGTTGCCGGTGCGGTTCCCGCTCTACATCGCAATGGTCGCGATGGCGCGCTACATCATCCTCGACATCAAGGACCTCACGGAGCTGCGAATGCTCGCCGTGGCAGCCGCCATCCTGCTGCTCACGATCGCGGTGCTCGTGATCCGCTACGGGCACACCCGGTTCCCGTACCTAGAGCGCGAAGAGGACCTCAAGCACGGCGGCGGTCAGGCGCCCGGGGGCCGCTGACGCCGCCCGAACGCTCAGTACGACATCCCGGTCACGAACATCGCGACCACGGCCGCGGCCATCGTCCACGTCGCGAGCGAGCCCAGCGCCTTCAGCCGGCGCGTCACGGTGAAGGCGCCCATCACGTGGGCATCGTCGGCGAGCAGCATCATCACGATCATGATCGGAACGGCGATCACGCCATTGACGACGGCGCTCCAGAACAGCGCCTTGATCGGATCGATCGGCGTGAAGTCGAGCAGGACGCCGCCCAGCGTCGCCAGCGTGATGATCGCGTAAAACTCGCGCGCCTCGAGCAGCTTCAGATCGAGGCCGCTCTTCCACTCGAATGCCTCGGCGCATCGCCCATCGCGGCAATGTCGGCGGCGACGTTGATCGTGTTGGCGACGACCAGCATCGCGACGATCGCGTAGAGAACCGAATGCGGAAAATGCCGGCGGATGTTCGACGCGAGGCCGTGGCCGGTCACGCGGCCCATGCGCGCGCTCACCATCTGGATGCCGACCATCAGCGGGTACGTGAGCACGACCGTCCAGCCCATCTGGTAGCCGAACTGCGCGCCCGCCTGCGAATACGTGGCGATGCCGCTGGGGTCGTCGTCGGCGGCGCCGGTGATGAGGCCGGGGCCGAGTTGCCGCATCCAGCGGCGGGTCGGGTTGATCATGGCGGTTCCGGGTGTCTCGCGGGCCGCGCGAGTGTATCCGCTGCGCAAGCCCGGAGGTGCGACCGCCCGCTAAAGTGGTGTAAAGATTTGTTCCGTCAGCGGACGGGCGCGCACGCCGGCGTGACGGGCAGCGCCAGCGCCTGCAGCACGTCGCCGGTGTCCGCGTTCTGGACGAAGGCGACGACCGACCGGGTCTTGCCGGCCTCCGTCGGCAGCGGCAGCACGATCGTGCCCGCGCCTTCGCCCCCGGTGCCGATCACGATGTCCCCGCGCAGTACGCGCACGACGTGGTCATGGGAAAGGCGCTTGCCCGCGTTCTCGCCGGCCTTCACTTCCGACACGAGGCCGCCTTCGGTCAGCGCGACGAACAGTGCGGCGCCCTTGCGGTGGGCGGCATTCGGCACGCGCGCCGTCGCGCGCACGGCGAGCGCGCCGGGCTGCGGCGTGACCTCGAGCTCGATGTCGGCGCGCGCGGGCAAACGCGCGACGGCGGCGAGCGCGGCCGC
>JBDTNR010000396.1:0-3884 GCA_039933655.1 Betaproteobacteria bacterium
GTCCACCGTCCTCTTCGACACGTTCAATCCACTGAACCCGGGCCGCGATGGAACGCTGCTGGAGCTCACCGGAACCACGGCGCTGTCCACCGCTTCAACGTGGACGAGCTTCAACGCCGCCGCGAAGGAGATCATTGGACGGCTGACCGGCGTGCCCGCGACGAGCGTGCCGGCTCCATTCAGTTCGACCACCCCGAAATTTCCGTCGATCGCGCTCAAGCAGTTCCGCGATTCGCAGGCGCCCGATCGCGCCTGTTACCAGGCGTTGGTGAACTCGCCGGTTCGCCTGAAAACGTTTGGCGGCGGTGGCCTGCACGGAGGGAATTTCAGCCTCAAGCTCACGACCTGCGACAGCCACCCCATCGTCTCCAAGTTCCTGGGCAAGACAGCGATGGCAGGGTCGACGACGCTGCCGCTCGACTGGGGCGCGTGGGTAAAGTTCGATTTCGACGCGCTTGCGGGCGCCGAGATCGCGCGCAGCGTCTGACTCGCGCCCGGCGGTGCGAACTCCCGGCGTTCATTGCCCGTAGATCGTCGCCGGCTCGCCGCCAATGGCCTGGGCGGCGAGCATGCCCGACTCGACCGCCGCTTCGACGCACCCGCTGCTGTAGCGCGACGTCGTCCAGTCGCCGGCCAGGAACAAGTTGGCATAGGTCCGGCTACCGGGCACCAGCCGGTATTGCACGCTGCCGGGCAATGTCTGCACATAGCGCTCGGACGGATCGATGTTGCAGCGGTAGTACTGCGCGACGACCAGTCGCGGATCGGGCTCGGCGCCTTGCCGGCCGCTCCCCGGCCAGAGGGTGCCGGCGTTGTCGCGCATCCATTGGGCGGCGTTGCGCCTGACGTCGTCGTTGCCGGCCTTGATCGGATCGGCGGGCCAAGTCGGCGGCAGCGGCATCGCGCCGCAGAAATAGGCGATCGACCGGGGGATGTCGGCGCCCGTCCACCCCTCGCGCGGCAGCAGGTGCGTCATGTCCGCCCACGTGTCGAAAGGCGCTGCGAACGCGGACAGCACCGTGGGTCCGGCGCTCCAGCCGAGGTCCTTGAGCGTGGGCAGCATCCACAGCTGGAATGCCTGTGTGGCGACCGACGCGCTGCCGTCGATCATGCGCTTCCAGTCAGCATTGCCGGCAGCGAGCTGCGCGCCGACGATGCGGATCATGTCGGGCGGAAACGCCACGACCGCGACATCGAAATCGACACCGGCAACGAGTGTCTGCGCGGCCGTGCAGCGCGTGTCCCATGTCGATTCGAAGTCCACGCCCTCTTTGGCCTGCGTGTCGCCGTCGATCAGCTGGTCCCACAGCGGCTGCGACGGCCAGCAACGCAAACCGCCCACGTCGACGAGTGGCGCGTAGTCGGCGCCCTTCAAGTCGGCCTGCCGCTCGACGACGATGGCGCCGATGCCACGTCCGTCGTCGGCGACGTCGAGCCTGGCGACACGATGGAAAAACCGGAACTGCACGCCCCTCGCTTCCATCACGTCGTACATCGGCGCGAACACGACATCGCCCATGCCCGCGCTCATCTTCCAGAGCGGCGCCCCCTTGTAGCCAAGCGCCAGCTCGAACAGGAAGCGCAAGGCGACGCCGGCCGCACCGCGACCGTTGGCGAAGTCGGTCGCATCGCCGCCCGGGTACGCGAAGCCCAGGTCGTAGAGCGCGCGCACCGGCGCGCTGGCGCGCGTGCTGTCCATCGCGCCGTGCCGCGCCAGCCACTCGCGGAAATCGAACGCATTGGCGCGGTCGAAGCCGGCAACGCCGTACGGCAGGATGTCGCGCGCGATGCCGATCGCCATGGTCAGCCCCAGGTCGGCCACGATCAGCACGCGCGACCACGGCCGAAAGCGCCGGACGGTGCGAAGACCGCGGGTGATTCCCGCCAGCACCAGCCGGATGCCCACCAGCAGCCACGTGGCCAGCCCGATCACCGCGTGCACGGCGATAGCCGCGATTTGCCCCAACGTGGATGGCGCTGCGGCGGGAGCACCGCCGCTCGCCGCGGATGGCCGGTTACCCAGATGCGCAGCGAGCCACTCGGCAACGCACAGCGCACGGTCCGCCCACGACAGTGGAGCGCCGTCGCCCGGCGTGCCGGCGCGCCGCGGCAGCGAGAAGTTCCATGGCGTCCACCCATCGCCGTCGTGCTGCATGAACGTCACCTGCAGCTGCGGCGTGAACGCGTCGGTCCATGTCCGCAACGGGCTCCCCGCCGGCGGGCGCCATTCGTCGTAGCAGGCGCGCAGCGTGCGAAAGGCATTCTCGTAGCAGCCCATCCACAGGTGCAGGCCATGCTCCTCGATACGCTGGGCACACGTCGCGTCGCGGCCGCTCGCGCCCTTGCCGCCCAGACGCCAGCCACGCGTGTAGACGGTCACCTCGAACCGGTCGCGCAGCGCGGGCGTCGACGTCAGCCAGAACGCCGCGGACATGCCGCCACAGCCGCCGCCCAGGATCGCGACCCTGGTCTTGGCGGAGCTCATCGACGGGCGCCGGGTCGCTTCACATTGCACCCGGACTGTGCCGCGCCCCGGTCAGAACCGGTAGACAAGCTGCACCGCGAGGTAGTCGACATGACTGTCCTGGATGGTGCCGGCGAGGTTGCCGCGAAACGTGTTGTCCGCGTCCGACGCCTTCAGGTTGATCGACGCGTCCCGGGCGAAGACGTGGCCGTAGGCGACGTCCATCTTGAGCCGAGGCGAGAAGCGGTGTTCGAGCCCGAGGGCCGCCCAGTAGCTGTCGGAGTCGGGAATGATCGGATTGCGCGTCTGCTCGCGCGTCGGGCTCTGGTCGTACGCGGCACCGAAGCGCAGCGCCGTGCGTTCGTTGACACGATAGCGGGCACCGATAGCCGCGAACCACGAATCGCGCCACCCGAACGCGGTCTGCACCGGCGGTTGCGCAGGATTGCCGAACGACACCTGCAGCGTTTGCAGCGAGCTCCATCCGGTCCACTTCGCGTCCGCCATCACCGCCCAGTCGGCGTTCAGCTCGTGGTAGACCCCAACCGCCGCGCTCGCCGGCATGTCGAGCGTGGAACTCAAGCTCGTGTTGGAGAAGGCCCCGGACACGAGGGCGACGCCCTGGCCCACCGGGCCGCCGGTATCGAAGGTCGCGTCGCCGCGCAGCTGTTGCCGGATCCGCGAATGATAGTCGAAGCCGATGCGCGTGCCCGGCTGAGGCTCGTACAGCACGCCGATGACCACGCCCACGCCCCAGCTATCGGCCGTCGACGACAACGACCCGTCGCTGCCCGCCGGTATGCCGCCGAACGCGCCGCCGGTCAGGACCTGGTCGATGGTGCCGAAGTCGATCGCGCTCGACGTCTTGATCTTCGCGTACTCCACATCGATGCCCAGGCCGAACGACAGCGCGGGACTCGCCTTGTACGACAGCGACGGCACGATGTCCACCGTCGTCAGCTCGCTGTCGAGCGCGTAGTAGCGCCCCACCCAGCCGCTGGCCCAATAGGAGCCCAGACCAAAGCGCGGCGCGACCGCGAGGCCGAAGCGGATCGCGTTCGTGATGTCGACAGCCACGTAAAGGTTGGGTACGGCCACGTCGGTGCCGGCGTTGCCGCCCGCGTTCCCCGGAATCGGCGTGCCGATCAGCGTCGTCGCGCCGGTAACGGCGAACTGCACGCCGGTGAAAAGCCCGGTGAGTCCGATGGCGCCCTCGGTGCCGGTCCCGTATGCCAGCACGGCCGGGTTGAAGATCATCGTCGTGAGATCCGCAGCCCCCGCCGTCATGCCTGCCTGCGCCGTTCCGAGCGTGGTGACGCTCTGCGAGCGCAATTCGAATCCGGATCCCGCGTGGACGCCGGACACCGGGAGAATCGCCGCCAGGACGGCCGCCGCCATCGTCGTCACGGCGGTGGGCGCT
>JBDTNR010000397.1:0-3869 GCA_039933655.1 Betaproteobacteria bacterium
GCCTGGCGCACTCGCGTGATTCCGCTGAACGAAGTGGTCACCGCATTCCTCGAGGCGAACCCGGCGCCGGACATGCCGCTGCCCGAGGCGCTGCGGGCCTATTTGCAACAGCGATTGAACACGCCGGTGCCGTCCGGGATATGGGACGGCACGGACGTGCCCGCGCACCTGACGGTGAATGTCGCGGTCGTCGACGATGCCGGCGCGGAGCTCGCGTCCGGGCGCGAGCTCACGGCGCTGCGCGCGCAGTTGGGCGACGCCGCCCAGCTTTCGTTCGCCTCGGTCGACCCCGCGTTCGAACGCAAGGGACTGCGGCAGTGGGATTTCGGCGACCTGCCGGAGACGCTGACGTTCACCCGTGCCGGGCAGCGGCTGACGGGCTACCCGGCGTTGGTCGACGACGGCGATGCGGTGACGCTGGCGCTGCTCGACACGGCGCCCGCCGCGGCCGCGTCGACGCGAGAGGGGGTGCTGCGACTGCTGCGCATCGCGTTGCGCGACGTGCTGGTCCGCTATGCGAAGGGAGGCTCAGGCTTCGTCCAGGCGGCGCTGCAGTTGAAGGCTGCCATCGGCACCGACCGGCTACTGGCCGACGTGCTCGAGGCGGCGCTCGCGCGGGCGTTCCTCGCCGACGATCCGCTGCCGCGCAGCGAGCGCGCGTTCGCCGAGCAGGTGAAGCGTGCGCGGACCCGCCTGCCGGCGGTCATGGACGGAGCCTTCCGCCTGCTGGTCGCCATCGCCGGCGAGTACCAGGCGCTGTCGCAGCGGCTAGGGGGCATGCCGGGCGCGTGGGCGCGGCTCGCCGCCGAAATTCGCGCCCAGCGCGAGGCCCTCGTCCACCCGGGCTTCTTCGAAGCGACCCCATGGGACCAGCTCCAGCATCTGCCGCGATACCTGCAGGCGCTCGACCGCCGGGTGGCCAAGTACGCCGAGCGGCCCGACCGGGACGCCCGCCATGCCGAACAGGTCGCGGAGCTCTGGCGGCGGTATCGCGAGCGGGAGGCCCGTGACGGACAGGCGGGCGCCGCCGACCCGCGGCTCGCGGATTTCCGGTGGCTGGTGGAGGAACTGCGGGTGTCGCTGTTCGCCCAGGAGCTGAAGACCCCCTCTCCGGTGTCCTTCAAACGGGTCGAAAGGGCCTGGTCGGACCTCGTCCGCTGAAACGGCGGCAATAAGGGGGCTTTCGCGTTGGCACAGGGGGGGCGCCGTGCTACAGTAAGTTCGCGGTTTTGTTGCCTAAGACCTTGACCTTTCACGCAAGCCAAGGCCAGCAAGTCAGAGCGAATTGAACGCGACTCCCACAGAGACGGCCACCAAGCGGCAGCCGGCGCGAGAACTCGCGCGGATCCTGCACGAGTGTCGAGACCTCGCCGTGCACCGGCTGACGTCGTCGTTCGCGCAGATCCTCGATCGCGTCAGCGACCTGCTGATGGACCGCGCGAACAAGACCGACGTGCGCGAGGAGCAACAACTGTTCCTCGATGCGCGCGGATCGCTCAAGGGCGAACGGCCGGCGCTGATGGCCGAATTCGAGCGGCAGCTCCGCTCCCTCATCGACGACCGCATCTCCGGCAGGACGGTGGCCAAGCCCGATTTTTCCAAGGTTGATGCGACGAAGCTGGCGCTGGTCGAAACGGTTTCGATGGACGAGGCCGTTCTCAACGGCAACATCACGCGCGTCGTCGAGAATCTCTGCCACGACGAGCTCGCGATCCTCAATCGCGGCATGGGCTTCCTTTTGGGCGAGCCGGACCTCGCGACCGAGAGCAATCCGCTCGGACCCGGGACGATCGTCGGTGCGTTCGCGATGGCACTCGGCACGCTCAAGGCCGACCGCAAGATCAAGTTCCAGATCATGAAGGACTTGAACCAGGCGCAGCTGGGCGAGATCGCCAACATCTACGCCGACCTCAACAAGCACATCACGCGGCTCAACATGATGCCGGCAGCCGGTCGCCCCGCCATCGTCAATCGCGGCGGATCCGCGGATCGCGCGGCATCGGCCGCCCGCGCCGCCGCGGCGGCGTCGGGCAGCGCGCCGCCGCCGCCGTCGACGCCCGAGGTCGACGTCATGGCGATGTTCAAGCGGATGTACGGGAGCGCGACGCCGGGTGCCGCGCACCCCCAGGGCCAGGGGGGCATGCCGCAGTACCCGATGGGGCAGCAGCAGATGCCGGGCGGGATGATGCACGGCGGCGAAGGCGAACTTCCCGAAATCAGCATGCCAGGCATGCACGCGCGGTCGTTCGCGCCGATGGCGCCGACGGCGTCGGGATATGTGCCGGGCGCGCCGATCATCTCCACACCCGACCTGCACGAGGGTTTGGTCCGCCTGCAGGCGGGGCAGACCGATTTCGACGTCGGCGGCGCGAACGTCGCGTTCGCGGGCATTCCGCAGGGCCTGCACAACGTGCTGCGCGACCTGCAGGAGTCGCCGCTCGGCGCGAAGGCGAACCAGCTCGAATCGATGACCATCGAGATGGTCGCGATGCTGTTCGACTTCATCTTCGAGACCAAGGATCTTCCGGACGGCATCAAGGCGTTGCTCGCGCGGCTGCAGATTCCCGTGCTGAAGGCGGCGATGCTCGACGGTGCGTTCTTCGCCAAGAAATCACATCCTTCGCGCCTGCTCGTCAACGAACTGGCAGCGGCGGGGCTCGGCTGGTCGCCGGTCATGGGACCGGAAGACCCGCTGTACAGGAAGCTGGGCGAGATCGTCCACCGGATCCTCGATAACTTCTCCGACGATCTCACGATCTTTGACGAGCAACGCGTGGTGCTCGAGGCGTTCCTCGCGGAGGAAGAGAAGACCGCCGAGGAGAACATCCAGTCGACGGCCGACGAGATCAACCAGAAGGACCGCCAGCAGATCGCCGCCGTCGTCGCCAAAGCCGAAATCGAGCGCCGCATCGAAGGCAGCCCGGTCCCGAATTTCCTCGCGATGTTCCTGCGCCAGAACTGGCAGGGAACGCTCGAGAATGTTTATCTCGAGCAGGGCGAGGAGAGCGAGTCGTGGGGATCGGGCGTCACCACGCTCGAGGATCTCGTCTGGAGCGTGCAGCCGAAGAAGACGCCGGAGGACCGCCGGCATCTGGTCGCGTTGCTGCCGTCGCTGTTGAAGCGGCTGTCGGCGGGCATGCAGAACCGCGGCTGGTCGCCGGACGACCGCGAATCCTTCATGGCCAACCTGGTCGAGGCACACGCCGCCGCGGTCAAGCCATCGCTCGCGCTGGCAGCATCGCCGACGACGGCCGTCGCCGTGGCCGCCAAGGCACAGGCGGAAATCGCAAAGGCGTCAGGCGACGAAGCGCTGGCCGCCAAGGCCGAGGCGCTGGCGGAGGCGATGACGCAGGCCGAGCCCGAGCCTGTCGAACCCGAGCGCGAGGTCGTCGACGACGATTACCTCGAGATCGCGCGCAGCCTCGAGCGCGGCATGTGGATCGAGTTCGAGGCGGACGACGGCCATCTCGCGTTCGCCAAGCTCGCGTGGGTGAGCCCGCTGCGGGGCACGTACCTCTTCACCAACCGGCAGGGTCAGAAGGCGTTGTCCATGACCGCCGAGGACCTGGCCGACCGTTTCCGCGCCGACCGCGCGCGCCTCGTCGAGGCGGAGCCGCTGATCGATCGCGCATTCAGCAGCATGATGACGCAGATCGAGCAGAAGTTCCCGGAGCCCTCGACGGTTCACTGACGTGGTGAGGGTGTTCCCCCCCGATGGCGCCTGCGGCGCCTTCCCCCCGAGGGGGCGCCCGCCTTGGGGCGGCGGGTTGGTCTCCCCCGATGGCGCCTGCGGCGCCTTCCCCCCGAGGGGGCACCCGCCTTGGGGCGGCGGGTTGGTCTCCCCCGATGGCGCCTGCGGCGCCTTCCCC
>JBDTNR010000398.1:0-3859 GCA_039933655.1 Betaproteobacteria bacterium
CTGACCCCTAAGGTGCCCTATGGCGCGCAATTACCGCTCTGACCCCTAAGGTGCCCTATGGCGCGCAATTACCGCTCTGACCCCTAAGGTGCCAAGCGCATCCCCCGAATGGCGAGATACGCGATGATCGCCAGGATCACGGCGACCGACACGTACCGGACCCAGCGGCGGTTGCCTGGCGCGCGGCCCGCGGCGACCTCGACGACCACGCCCTCCTCGAGGACGATCGGCACGATGCTCGGCGCGAGGCGCTCCGAAAAACGCGCGAAGAAATCGTCGGCGATCTTCGCCGCCGCGCCGTCGATCAGCCGCGAGCCGATCTGCGCGAGTTTGCCGCCGACCTGCGCCTTCACCACGTAGGTCAATGCGGTCGCATCGCCCTCCGCCGGCGCCAGCGTGACCTTCGCCTCGCCGTTGGCAAAGCCGGCGGCGCCGCCCTGGCCCTCGAACTTCAGCGTGTAACCGGTGGGCGGCGTGCTGTCGGTCATTCGCATCGTGCCGGCAAAACGCGCGGACACCGGACCCACCTTGGCGGCCATCACCGCGCGCCATTCGTCGTCGCCGGTCCTTTCGAGCGTTTCGCACCCCGGCAGGCACGCCTTGAGCTCGTCGGGATCGTTCAGGGCCGCCCACACGGCGGCAGGCGGCGCCGGCACCAGCCGGGTATTGGTCATTTCCATGCGCTAGGGCTCCCGCGACGGGGCGTCGCTGCGGATGGCATCGTAGCAAACACTGCCATCAAATGACGAACGACTCGAGCGTTTCCGGCGCGAACAGCGCCTCCGGCTCCAGCAGCGACGCGGCCAGTCCCTGTTCGTGCGAATAGCGGAGGAACGTCGCGAGCGTCGACCGGTTGCGGGCGAAGCCATACGGCCAGTAGTCGTCGCCCATCAGCGCCACGGCGTCCTCGACGTGCGCATGCGCCCACGGCAGCATCGCCTTCAGCGCCGCGGATTCGCGCAGGTCCGCGTACGTGCGCCGCCGCGCCTCGCCGAACGCCTTGCACAGCGATTGCGCCATCCAGCGATGCGCGGCATAGACGTCGCGACGGAGCGCGATCACATGCATGATCGGAAAGATGCCTGTCGCGCGGTAATAGTCGTGCTCGACGTGCTGGAAGTTGGCGAACAGGCGGCGCACGCGGCCGTCACCCGTGCGAAACGATGACGGCGCGCGCGCGGTGTACAGCGCGTCGATCTCGCCGTCACGCAGCATCTGCGCCAGCGTATGCGTGGGGCCGATGCGTTCGACGCGTATCGACGGCGGCAGGTCGAGCTTGATTTTCTCCGAGCGGCTGGGGCTTTCCTCGCCGCCGGTGACGTACGTGACGCTGTCCACCGGCACGCCGTAGTGCTCGGAGAGGGTGCCGCGGATCCATGCCGGCGCCGTCATCTGGTATTCGGGGCAGCCGACGCGCTTGCCGATCAGGTCGTGCGGCTCGTTGATGCCGGCGGCGGCGTTGACGAAGATGCTCGAATGGACGTGCGCCTCGCGCGGACCGGCGTCACCGTCGAAATACCGGCCCACCGCTCGATCCTCGAGGCGTCGCGCGCGCAGGGCGTAAAGCTGCGGAGCTCGTGCGAGGCCGGCAGCTGCCTGCCGCACGACACTGCTCGCCGGCGCCGCCGAGTACCGCGACTTCGTGCTCGGCGAGCACGAACGTGCGAGCCACATCATGATCTGCGTGTCCCGCGCACGCGACGCGGAACTGGTGTTCGACCTGTGAGGCGACGATGAGACGAACCAGCTGCCGACGGCCGCGGCGATGACCCGCGCGCCGCTGCGTATCGGCGCCGCCGGCCTGGGCCGCGCGTTTCTGTTCATGCTGCCGACGTTCCTGCGGGAGCCGCGGCTGCGCCTCGTCGCCGCCAGCGCTCCGCTGCCCGGCCCGCGCGCACGCTTCGTGTCCGATTTCGGCGGCACGGCCCACGACACGTTCGAGGCGCTGTGCGCCGACCCGAATGTCGACGTCGTCTACATCGCCACGCCGCACGCCATGCACGCCGCGCAGGCGTGCATGGCGCTCGCGCACGGCAAGCACGTGCTGGTGGAAAAACCGATGGCCGTCGACCTCGCCGGATGCACGGCGATGATCGACGCTGCGCAGCGGGCAGGACGCCAGCTGATCGTCGGGCACCGCCACAGCTTCAGCGGCCCTATCGTGCGCACGCGCGAACTCATCGCGAGCGGCGACTTCGGCGCCGTGCGGATGATCCATGCGCTATACGCGACCGACTACATGTATCGCGCACGCCGCCCCGAGGAACTGCGCACCGCCGACGGCGGCGGCGTGTTGTTCAGCCAGGCCGCGCACCAGATCGACGTCGTCCGCCTGCTGGGCGGCGGCGGCGTCCGCAGCGTGCGCGCGATGACCGGCGCGTGGGACGCCGCGCGACCCACTGAAGGGGCGTACAGCGCGTTGCTGGCGTTCGCCGGCGGCACGTTCGCCATCGCCGCCTACTCAGGGTACGCGCACTACGACGGCGACGAGCTGATGGACAACGTGGGCGAGATGGGCCAGCGCAACCGCGCCGACGACTACGGCGCGACGCGCGGCCGGCTGCGCGATGTCGCCGCCGGCGCAGCCGAGGCCGCGTTCGAGGCGTCGCGCAACTATGGCGGCGCCGCGTACAGTCCACCCCCCGCAGCGGCGTCCGACGCCCATCAGCACTTCGGCTTCATGCTGGCCTGCTGCGAACGCGGCGACCTGCGCGCCACGCCCACCGGTGTCGCGATCTACGACGACGGCGAGCGCCGGTTCGAGCCGGTCCCGGCGCCTGCAGTGCCGCGCACCGAAGTCGTCGACGAACTGTGGCGCGCCGTCGTCGACGGCATCACGCCGGTCCACAGCGGCGAATGGGCGCGGGCCACACTCGAGGTGTGCCGCGCGATGCTGGACTCCGCGCACGCCGGCCGCGATGTCGAATTGCGCTGGCAGGTTCCTCCGGCGCCAGGCGCATGAAGCCGCCCGCGCCCGACGACACGCGCGAGATTCTCCGCCACTGGCAACTTGCGGTCCCGCACGACCGGCTCGCGCACCTCGTCCGCGACGCCACCCGCGCGTTCATGCGGGCGCTGCAACTGCGGCTCGCCGACCACGACGTGTCGTTCGGGCACTGGCCGTTCCTGCGCGTGCTGTGGGAGCGCGACGGCATCACGCAAAAGTCGCTCAGCCTGCGCGCGGGCGTGATGGAGCCGACGACGTTCGCCGCCGTGCGCGCGATGGAAAAGCTGGGCTACGTGGTGCGCCGGCAGCGTCCCGACAACCGGAAGAACGTCTACGTCCACCTGACGCGCCATGGACGCTCGCTCGAGCGCAAGCTCGTTCCGCTCGCGGAGGAGGTGAATCGGATCAGCCTGCGCGGCGTGCCGGAGGCGCGCGTGCGCGCCACGCGCGCGGTGCTGCTGACGATCATCGCCAACCTCGCGCAGCATGCGGAGACGGCGCCGGAGGCGGCCCGTTCCCCCAGGCGGCGGCGCGTCGCGTAAGCTCTCGCCCCGCCATGTCCGATGCCGACCTCTCGCCCGCCTCCCGCAAGGCGCTCGCCGTGATCCGTGCGAGCGGCCACGTCATCGTCGATGCCGACCTGCCGGCTTCCGACCTGGTGGCGCTCGCCTCTGCCGCCGCACAATGGGGTGCGTCGCTGACGGTACGCAACGCGCACCTGTGCAGCGAGAGCGACCTCGAAAGCGTCGCGACAGCCGGCCGCGGGCACGTGACGTTCGATCTCGCCGAATAGTCCGCTCGCCAATTGGGCGCGTAATGAGGGTCAGAGCGAATTGAGGGTCAGACTCGAGTTTCCCTGGAGGGCGGCGACATGCCAAGCGGTATCCGGAAATTCGAGTCTGACCTTCATTT
>JBDTNR010000399.1:0-3854 GCA_039933655.1 Betaproteobacteria bacterium
CGCGAACGCGCCGGCGATCAATGCAACGAGAAGCTTGTTCATTTGCGATTCCTCTATGGTTTCGGGTTTGGACAGAGAATGAGACGGCTTACTTCGTGGGCGTCGGGGCGG
The DNA here is from genome assembly GCA_039933655.1 of Betaproteobacteria bacterium. Lineage (GTDB taxonomy): Bacteria > Pseudomonadota > Gammaproteobacteria > Burkholderiales > Casimicrobiaceae > VBCG01. The sequence continues at coordinate 112 of JBDTNR010000399.1, forward strand.
ACGCATTCGCCGCGCCCGTGGTTTTCTTCGCCTTCTTTTTCTTGGTCTTCTTCGTTCCGGACTTGGCCGGAGCTGTCGCCTTCGCCGAAGTAGTGGCCGACGGCGAAGTCGGGGTCGAACCTTGTGCAAGCGCGACGGCCGAAAATGCTGCCATCACCAGTGCCGCAACCAATTGCTTCATCAATCGGACCCTTGCTGGAAGCTAAATAGTACGACACCAATCAACCGTGTCGAGGCCATTAACGGCCACATGCGGATGTCGGTTGACATCGCGCCACGCCGACCCGACACGGGACGATCCGACATTTTAGCTGAACAATCAAAGAACTAGGGGAAAAATTCACGGAAAATGCTGTCGCCTCGCGCAGACATGCATTCCTGCAACAAGTAGGCCGCGGCAAACCCCGCCGCCGCACGTGGCCTGCCCCTCTTCACCTGGGGATGGCGCCGAGCGGCAACCCTCTCTGCAGCCATTCCCGCAACAGCGGCACGGTGATGGGCTTTTTCGCCGCCAGCGAATACCGGTCGAGGGCGGCCAGCGTGCCGACCAGCGTCGTCATGTCACGCCGTCCATGCGCCAGCAGGTAGGCGATGACGTCGTCGGAGAGCCGGAATCCCCGTTCCTCGGCGTAGCGGGCGAGTGCGCGCGGCTTGTCGGCGTCGCCCAGCGGCAACAACTCGTAAACCAGCCCCCAGCCGAGCCGCGTGCGCAGGTCGTCGCGGAGGCTGAGCCTACCGGGTGGCATCGATGCGGCGGCGATGAGCATCCCGCCCGTATCGCGCAGCTGGTTGAACAGCGTGAAGAGCCGGCCCTGGGCGTCCTTGTCGGCCATGTCGATGTCGTCGACGGCGACGAGCGCGGCCGGACCCGGCGGATCGCGCGGGACTTCGGCCGGATCCGCGTGATACAGCGCCGGCCGCCCGCGCGCGCCGGCCACGGCGGCGCGCAGCAGGTGGCTGCGGCCCGATCCGGGCGCTCCCCACATCAGGACGCCGGTTTCCGCGAGTTCACCCTTCGCCGCGCGCTCGAGCGTCGTCACGACCTCGGTGTTGTGCCCGGGCAGAAAGTTCGCGAACGAAGGCGGCTCGGCCGCGGCGAGTTCGAACGTCAGCTGTTCCATGGCGGCTATTCGTTGCCGCGATATACCGGCGAGTTGAGGTACGCGGCGCGGAGGTGGCGCAAGCCCACGAGAAGCGCCGCGGACGCCGGCAGCGCGAGCAGCACGCCAGCGAAGCCGAACAGTTGCCCGAACGCGAGAAGCGCGAAGATCACGGCGAGCGGATGCAGTCCGATGCGGTCACCGACGAGATACGGCAACAGCACGTACGACTCGAGCAACTGGCCGACGCCATACACGGCGAGTACGGCGAGGAATCCGGGCCAGCCCGTCCATTGCAGCAGCGCGGCCAGAATGCCGAGCACGAGGCCGAGCCCGAACCCCACGTAGGGAATGAACACCAAGAGGCCGGTCAGGACGCCGATCGCCAGCGCACGGTCCAGTCCGGCGAGCCACAGCGCGATCGCGTAGTAGATGGCGAGCACGAACATCACCATCACCTGCCCGCGCAGGAATTCGGCCAGTACCAGGTCGGTGTCGCCCAATATCGTGCGCACCTTGCCGAGCCAATCGCGCGGGACCAGCGAATAGAGGCGCTCGCCGATCATGTTCCAGTCGCGCAGCAGGTAGAACATCACAACCGGGATCAGCGCGAGGTTCACGAGGATCGACACCACGATGGCGCTGCCGGTCTTCAAGCCGGACAGCACGTGCAGCGAAATGTCCCGCGCGTCGTCCAGGTTCTCCGCCACCAGCGTCTTGAGCGAATTGAGGTCGAAGGCGAGCGTGACGCCGAACGTCTGCTCGAGCCACGGCGCGATGCGCGTGTACGCGCGTTCGACGAGGTCCGGAATGCGCTTGCCCGCCAGCAGCACTTCCGCCTGGACCAGCGGAATGAGGATCGTGAACAGCACGACCAGCAGGAGTCCAAACAGCAGCACGACCACCGTCGTCGACAGCGTGCGCGAAATGTTGCGGCGCGCGGCCCAATCGACGAGCGGCGTTCCCAGATAGGCGAGGGTCGCCCCGACCAGGAACGGGGTGAGCACCGGTCCCAGGTAGCGCATGCCGAGCACCAGCACCGCCTCGGCGCCGGCGATCCAGACGTAATTGCGCACCGTAAGCACGCGCCGCGGCGGCGGCGGCACCGACGCGGCCTCGCCGGGCGCGCCGTCGACCACCGCCGACGACGTCGGCGTCGCCGCCGGCGCGGGCATGGCATCCTTGGGCGGCAGCGGGCGGGAGTCGGTCATTTCCGGTAGAATCCGGCGCGTTCAATAAATGCCCGCGAACGCAACTGCGAACGCGGGCAACTTCGCGGATTGTAGTGGTTCCGGCGCACTCTGCGGAAATCCGTGGCAACGACGCCTCCGCGCATTTCTTGCCGCGCGCACTGGATAGCGAACCCTTCATGTCCCCGTCCGAACCCCGCCCCCTTTCCTATCGCGATGCCGGTGTCGACATCGACGCCGGTGACGCGCTGGTCGAGCGCATCAAGCCGTACGCCAAGCGCACGATGCGCCCCGAAGTACTGGCGGGCATCGGCGGCTTCGGCGGGCTGATCGAAATCGGCAAGCGCTTCCGCGATCCGGTGCTCGTCGCCGGCACCGACGGCGTCGGCACGAAGCTCATGCTGGCCTTCGCGCTGAACCGCCATGACACCATCGGCATCGATCTCGTCGCGATGAGCGTCAACGACATCCTCGTGCAGGGCGCCGAGCCCTTGTTCTTCCTCGACTACTTCGCATGCGGCAAGCTCGACGTCGACGTCGCCGCCGAGGTCATCCGCGGCATTGCCGCCGGCTGCGAGGCCGCGGGCTGCGCGCTGATCGGCGGCGAGACGGCGGAAATGCCGGGCATGTATCCGGCGGGTGAATACGATCTCGCCGGGTTTGCCGTCGGCGTTGTCGAGAAGTCCGACATCATCGACGGTCGCGGCATCGCGCCCGGCGATGCCATCATCGGCCTCGCGTCGTCGGGGCCGCACTCAAACGGCTTCTCGCTGATCCGCCGCATCCTGGCGACGAGCGGCGCCGACCTTGCGGCGCCGTTCGACGCCACGACGCTCGGCGCAGCGCTGCTCGCGCCGACGCGCATCTACGTCAAGCCGGTGCTGGCGCTGATGCACAGCGTGCCGGTCAAGGGAATGGCGCACATCACCGGCGGCGGCCTCGTCGAGAACGTGCCAAGGATGCTGCCGGCGGGCGTGCAGGCGCGGCTGAAGCGTGCGGCCTGGCAACGCCCGGCGATCTTCGACTGGCTGCAGCGGCACGGCAACGTCGCCGACGACGAGATGCATCGCGTGTTCAACTGCGGCATCGGCATGACGGTCGTCGTCGCCAGCGAGCACGCCGAGCGCGCCGTCAAGCTGCTCGACGGCGCCGGCGAGCGCGCGCACCGCATCGGGACCATCGTCGCGCGAACGGAAGGCGAACCGGCCACCGTCGTCGTCTGACAGGGCAGCGCCCGGCGTCCGGATGACCCCGCCCCGCATCACCGTCCTCATCTCGGGCCGCGGTTCGAACCTCGCCGCGCTGCTCGCCGCAATGGCCGCCGGCGCGCTCGGCGGCACCGTCACCACCGTCATCGCCAACCGCGCGGACGCCGGCGGCCTGGCGATCGCCGCGCGCAACGGCGTGGCGACGCGCGTCGTCGAACACCGGTCCTATGCGACGCGCGACGACT
>JBDTNR010000400.1:0-3849 GCA_039933655.1 Betaproteobacteria bacterium
TTCATGCCCGGCGTATGCAACGCAGCAGACCCTCCGCTGGTGGCGGTGGGAGCGTCATTGATGGAGGCGGACCGCGCGGCGCCGCCGCCCGTCGTCAAGTATCCCGCGCACGTCCGCAGGCACGGCGCGATCGCCGATCCCGGCGACGAGGGCGTCAACGTCGTCGGCTACCTGGCGGCGGAGAGCGGGATCGGTGAATCCGCGCGGTCCATGCTGCGCATCCTCAAGGCTGCCGGCACGCCCGTCGCGCCGATCAATTTCCGCGTCGGCAATCTGTCGCGGATGCGCGAGTCCATTCCGGACGTCCCCGCCACCGAGCATCTGCACGCGATCAACCTGTTCCACATCAACGCCGACCAGATGTTCGTGGCGCACGGCAGCCTCGGCGCGTCGCTGTTCGAGGGCCGCTACAACATCGGCTACTGGGCATGGGAACTCCGGGAATTCCCCGACGCCTGGGTGCCGGCGTTCGACCTGCTCGACGAGGTCTGGGTGCCGTCGTCGTTCTGCCAGCAGGCGATCGCCGTGAAGTCGCCGGTGCCGGTGCTGCGCGTTCCGCATTCGGTCGAAGCGCCGGCGCTCGCGCCCGATCGCGCACGGTTCGGCATCGCGGCCGGCGACGTCGCGTTCTTCGCGATGTGCGACGTGTTCAGCGTTCCCGAACGCAAGAATCCGCTCGGCGTGGCCGAGGCGTTTCGCATGGCGTTCCCGGGGTCCGAGCCGGTGCGGCTTTTCCTGAAGATCGGCAATCTCGAATTCCAGCCGGACTTGAAGTCCCGGCTCGCGGACCTGGCGCGCGCCGATGCGCGCATCACGCTGCTCGACGGTTATCTTGCGCGACCGGACTTGTGGTCGCTGATGGCGAGCATCGACTGCTTCGTCTCGCTGCACCGGGCCGAGGGCTTCGGCCTCGGCATGGCCGAAGCGATGGCCTGCGGCAGGGCGGTGATCGCCACGCCGTGGTCGGGCAACGCCGATTTCACGCGCATCGACAATGCGCTGCTCGTCGATTACTCGCTGGTCGAACTGCAGCGCGACCTGGGTCCCTACCGCCGCGGTGAGGTGTGGGCGGAACCGGACGTGACGTCAGCGGCGCACGCGATGCGCAAGATCGCGCAATCGCCGGAACTGCGGCAGCGGTTGGCGGCGCGCGGACTGCAGACGGTCGCCGCCGAACTCGCCCCGGAGGCGCTGGCGCCGCTGGTGGCCGCGCGGCTGCGAACGCTGCACGCGATGCTGCGCGCCGGCGCCGGCACGTGAGCGACGCGGTCCTGCTGCTTGCGGCCGACGTCCGTCAGTGGGTCGTCCGCGGCTTGAAGTAATCGACGCGGTCGATGGAGACGACGGGGACTTCGTTGACGTCGACGCCCTGCAGCAGCTTGAGCGGAATCGCCGTGCCCGCGCCCCCGCGACCCCATACCTTGCGATAGAACTCGGGCTGCGTGCGCACGCCCTCGCCGGCCACGCCGAGGATGATGTCGCCGGCCTTCACGCCGGCACGGTCGGCGGGGCCTTCCGGCGATACGCGCGTGACGACGAGTCGCCCCTGCACTTCGTCGGCGCTCACGCCAAGCCACGGCCGCGCCGGGCCCGCGCCGTCCGGCGCTGACGAGGTCGGCCAGGATGGGCTTCAGGAGGTCGATCGGCACGAACATGTTGCCGGGGACTTTCGGCTCTTCGTCGGTGGCGTCGCGGACGATGAGCGAACCCACGCCCAGCAGTTTCCCTTCGCGGTCGAAGAGGCCCGCCCCGCTCCAGTTGAGCGTCGGTGGACTGGTATAAATCGCCTGGTCCAGCGCGTATTCCCAGTTGCCGGCGAATGCCCGCTTGCTGACGATGTAGGCAAACGAGACGTTGTCGTCGCCCGATGACGCGATCATCACGGGCTCGCGCTCGGCGGCCTTGTTCGAATCGCCCAGCATCACCGGCTTGGCGTCGAGCGGCGCGATCGTGCGCAGCAGGCCGAAACCCGTCGCATGGTCGTAGCCCACCACCTGCGCGGCGAGCGAACGCCCCTTGCTGTCGACGACCGTGACGTCCTCGGCCTCGACGATCAGGTAGCCGATGGTGAGGATCAGGCCGTTGTCGCCGATGACGATGCCGCTGCCTTCGCGTTCCCTGCCCAGCGACGCGGAACTGCGCGCGTCGGGCACGGCGCGGACGGAGACCTTGACGATGGCGCCGAATATTTTTTCCGCATCGACGGTCTCGGTCGCTGTAGCCGTCACGGCGGGCCTGGCGGATCGCGGCTGCGCATGTGCGGCGGGTGCGGCGACGAGGAGGAGGCAAAGTGCGCCGAACGCGATGATCAGCGCCGCGAGGAGGCGCGATCGAGGGGCCTCGTGGATTCGAGCCGGGGCCATGGCGGACCTCCCGCAGCGAGGTTGCGGACATCGGGGCGAAGTCCGCGCAGTGGACGGCGGCGGGGTAAGTGCGCGACTCGCCCGCTGTCCAGCGCCGCTACTATAGCGCGCCGCGCGCGCAGCGCAACGTGGTGCGCCGCCCGCGTCGGACAGGGCGTGCACGACCGGGGCGAGTTAACTGTATGGTGAATAAAGGCGCGCCTTCGTATAATCGGCGGAAACATCGAAAACACCGTTCGTGCAGGCAGGGAGGAATCAGCTTGAAAACCGGCAGCGTCACCCGCGCGGACCTCGCGCGCTCCGTCCTGAGCGTGCCGCCGCTCGCGCGGCGGGCGGACCTGTCGCTCGATCCGGATGCCAATCGCGCGCTGATCCGCCATCTCGAGGCCGGCGGCGTGTCGACGCTTCTCTACGGCGGCAACGCCAACCTGTACAACGTCGGGTTGTATGAATACGCGGCGCTGCTCGATTTCCTGGAAGAGGCGGCGGCGCCGGAGTCGTGGGTCATTCCCGCGGCCGGGCCCGACTACGGCAAGCTGATCGACCAGGCCCGGGTGCTGCGCGGCCGCGCGTTTCCGACGGTGATGGTGTTGCCGCAGACGTTTCCGGCCACGCCCGAAGGCAGCGCGCGCGCGATCTCGCTGTTCGCGCAGGCGTATGGGAGGCCGGTGATCGTCTATGTGAAGGCCGAGAATTTCCTGACGCCCGCGCTGGTGGCGGGGCTCGTGGACGAAGGCATCGTCGCCGGCATCAAGTACGCAGTGGTCCGCCAGGACCCGCGCGTGGATCCATTCCTGGCGGAACTCGTCGAGCGCGTGGATCGCGGCCTGATCGTCAGCGGCATTGGCGAGCGGCCGGCGATCGTCCACCTGCGCGACTTCGGGTTGAACGGCTTCACGTCCGGTTCGGTGTGCGTCGGCCCCCGCGGCTCGACGCGGCTGCTCGCGGCGCTCAAAGCCCGGGACTACGCCGCAGCCGAAACGCTGCGCGCCGCCTTCCTGCCGCTCGAGGACCTGCGCGACGCCTTGTCGCCGATCCGCGTGCTGCACGAGGCGGTGACGCTCGCCGGCATCGCCGACATGGGGCCGATGCTGCCGCACCTGTCCAATCTCGCCGCCAGCGAGCATCCGCGCGTGCGCACGGCGGCGCAGGCGCTGCTGGCGCACGACCGGAGCCTGCCGTGACCGAGAGAAAAAAGCCCGACGAGCTGCGCTCGCACCGCTGGTTCGGCGAATCCGACATGCGCGGCTTCGGCCACCATTCGCGCGCGGCGCAGATGGGCTATTCGCGCGCCGATTACCTCGGCAAGCCGATCATCGCCATCATCAACACGTGGAGCGACATCAACGCGTGCCATTCGCATTTCCGCCAGCGCGCCGACGAAGTCAAGCGCGGCGTTCTGCAGGCCGGAGGCTTCCCGCTCGAGATGCCGGCGATGGCGCTGGCCGAAGTGTTCCAGAAGCCGACGCTGCGACTTCGATTTCCT
>JBDTNR010000401.1:0-3836 GCA_039933655.1 Betaproteobacteria bacterium
TGCCGCGCTTCCGGTTCGACCAGGTGCTGATGTTCGCGTGGAAGTTCATGCTGCCGCTGTGCCTCGCCAACCTCGTCGTGACGGCGGTCGCCGTCTGGATGATGCAGCCATGACGAGAAGGCCGTACGTGCGGAAACAGTACTGGAACGCGCCGACGATGTCGTGGTGGGAGCGCGTCTATCTGCCGGAGATCCTGCGCGGCCTGTCGATCACCGGCGGCGTGTTCGTCCGCAACATGTGGCGATGGATGACGCTCCGCAAGGGTGCACTGACGACGTATTACCCGGAGGAGACGCGCGTCGATTATGCGGCCGGCAACCGTGGCAAGCACATCCTGACGCAGCGTCCCGATGGGCGGCCGCAGTGCATCGCCTGCAACATGTGCGCGACCGTGTGCCCGGCGCAGTGCATGGAGATCGACGCGGCGCTCGACATGGACGATCCCGCGCATCCGAAGTCGCCGTCGCGCTTCGAGATCGACTACTCGCGGTGCGTGTTTTGCGGCTTCTGCGTCGAGGCGTGCCCGGAGGACGCGATCCGCATGGTCAAGTTCGTGCCCGACTTTCCCGGCAGCGATCGTGGCCACATGTGGATTTCGATGCCTGAACTGCTGACGTGGAACCCGCACAGCGACGTGGCCAAGCCATATCCGCCGAAGGGCGTCGCCGCGGCTCCCGGAGGAGGGCGCCCGTGAACGCGCTGCTCCAGCACACCGATAGCGCGATGCTGGTCCTGTTCGGCCTTTTCGCGCTGGCCGGTGCCATCGGGATGCTGGTGCTCCAGCATCCGATGCGCGTCGCGATGGCGCTGATCGGCACGATGATCTCGCTCGGCGGTATCTACGGGTTGCTCGGCGTGCATTTCATTGCCGCGTTCCAGGTGCTGATCTACGTCAGCGCCGTGATGGTGTTCATCGTCTACGTCATCATGCTGCTCGACGTCCGCGACCTCTCGTTCACCCGCCGCTTCACGCCGCTGGCCCTGGCGGCGGCGGTGGCGGCGCTGCTGTTTTTCGCCGCTCTGGCCGCCGCCGTCTGGCGCGACACCGGGGCGCTGCGCCCCGGCACCGCGCTGTTCGGCATCGGCCAGTTCGCCGTCGACTTCCTGACACGGTACTGGCTGCAGTTCGAAGTCACGTCGGTGCTGCTGGTTGCCGCCGTGGTGGCGGCCATCGTCGTCGTCCGCCTCGACCGTAACGACCATGGATAAGTTCTCGCTGCTGCTCGTTCTCGCGCTGGCGCTCTTTGCGATCGGCTTCGCCGGAGTGATCATCCGCCGCAACGTCCTCGTCATGCTGATGTGCATGGAGCTCATGCTCAATGCCGCGAACTTAAGCCTCGTGACTCTCGCGCGGCAGACCGACACGACGGCGGGCGCCGTCCTCGTGTTCCTGGTGTTCGTCGTGGCCGCGGCGGAGATCGCCATCGCCATCCCCATCGTCCTCCTGCTGGTTCGCCGCCGCCGCACGCTCGATGCCGACGCGTATGCCGAGCTGAAAGGCTGACCGTGGCGCCGCTCCTCGCGTGGATCATCGTGCTGCCGCTGCTGGGCTTCCTCGCCAACGGCCTGGCCGGCGACCGCTTCGGCCATCGCTTCGTGACGGTCGTCGGCTGCGGGCTGCCGATCGTTGCGTTCGGGCTGGCGATCGAGTGCTTCCTGGACCTCGCGGCCGGCGGCAGCGTGCCGCTCGTGCACACCGTGTATACGTGGGCGGATTTCAGCGGCAGGACCTTCGACGTCGCATTCTATTTCGACGCCTTGAGCGCCGTGATGACGCTGATCGTGACCGGCGTCGGATCGCTGATCCACGTGTACTCGACGGGCTACATGAAGGAGGACAAGAGCTACGCGCGGTACTTCGCCTACCTCAACCTGTTCCTGTTCTTCATGCTGCTGCTCGTGCTCGGACGTTCGCTGCTGGTGCTGTTCGTCGGCTGGGAAGGGGTGGGTCTCGCGTCGTACCTGCTGATCGGGTTCTGGTTCGAGGACGCCGACAAGGCGCGCGCCGGGAAGAAGGCGTTCGTCACCAACCGCATCGGCGACGCGGGTTTCCTGCTCGGCATGTTCGCGATCTACTTCGCGGTCGGCACGCTCGACATGGACCGCATCAATGCGGCGTTCATGACCGGGCCGCCGCCGGCGGTGTCGGCAAGCGTCATCGGCATCCTGCTGTTCATCGGTGCCACCGGCAAGTCGGCGCAGATTCCGCTGCATGTCTGGCTGCCGGACGCGATGGCGGGGCCGACGCCGGTATCGGCGCTGATCCACGCGGCGACGATGGTGACGGCCGGCGTGTATCTCGTCGCGCGGATGTCGGGCATCTACATGCACGCGGAAGCGGCGTCGCAGGTGATCGCCGTCGTCGGCGTGCTGACGGCGTTCTTCGCCGCCACCGTCGCCATCGCCCAGTACGATATCAAGAAGGTGCTCGCGTACTCGACGATCTCGCAGCTCGGCCTCATGTTCGTGGCGCTGGGCGTCGGCGCCTACGGCGTCGCGATCTTCCACGTGATGACGCACGCCTTCTTCAAGGCCTGCCTGTTCCTCGGCGCGGGCAGCGTCATCCACGCGCTCGGCGGCGAGCAGGACGTGCGGCGGATGGGTGGGCTCGCCCGCCGCATCCCGGTGACGTTCGTGACGTTTGCCGTGGCGACGGCGGCCATCGCCGGCATCCCGCCGCTGGCCGGATTCTTCTCCAAGGATGAGATTCTCTGGTTCGCGTTTGCCAGCAGCCGCGGCGGCTCGCCACTGCTGTGGGGGATGGCGGCGGCCTCTGCGCTGCTGACTGCGTTCTACATGTTCCGGCTGCTGTGGCTCACGTTCTTCGGCGCGTCGCGGATGACGCCGGAGGTGGAGCATCACGTGCACGAGTCGCCGTGGTCGATGACCGGCGTGCTGGTGGTGCTGGCCGTGCTGTAGGCGGCGGGCGGCTTCATCGCGCTGCCACACTATCTCGAGCCGCTGCTGCCGCTGCCCGCGGTGCCGGACGCGCTGCATCACTTCGAGAAGCCGCTGCTGTACGTGTCGGTGGCGATCGCCTTCGGAGGCCTGGCGCTCGCGGCCTGGTTCTTCGGCGGCGATGGGCAGCGCGCGCGGGCCGCCGGCGCGCGACTCTCCGGGCTGCATCGCGTGCTCGCCGGCAAGTACTTCATCGACGAGCTCTACGACCGCGTGCTCGGCCGGCCGCTGGCGTGGATCTCCGACGTCGTCTTCCTGCGCCTGGGCGATCGCCTGCTGCTCGACGGCACGCTGAACGGCATCGCGGCGCTCGCGCAGCGGACGGCCGGCATATTGGCCCGCGTGCAGAATGGCAGCCTGCATCGCTATGTGTTCTTCGTGCTGGCCGGCAGCGCGGCATGCCTGCTGTGGAGCTTCGGCCGTGGCTGACGCGCTGTGGCTCAACGTCCTCCTCTACCTGCCGGTGGCGGGCTGCGCGCTGCTGCTGGCGCTGCCATCGGCGCGCGGCGACGCCATCCGCACGCTGACGCTGGTCGTGACGCTTGCCCAGTTCGTCATCGCCGTCTTCCTGTACATCGGCTTTGACGCCACGGTCTCCGGCCCGCAGTTCGTCACCCACGTGCCGTGGATCCCGGCATGGGGCGTTTACTACGAGATCGGACTCGACGGGTACAACGTGCTGCTGGTGCTGCTGACGGCGTTCCTGGGGCCGCTGGTCGTCGCCGGCGCATTCAGCGCGATCCGCAAGGACGTGAAGTTCTTCTACATCACGGTGCTGATGGTGCAGTTCGCGATGCTGGGGGCATTCCTCGCGCAGGACCTCTTCCTGTTCTACCTGTTCTGGGAAGCGATGATGATCCCGATGTTCCTCATCATCG
>JBDTNR010000402.1:0-3828 GCA_039933655.1 Betaproteobacteria bacterium
CCGCGGTGCCGAGCTTCGGGTCCCAGTTGACGAGCCGCTTGCCGCGATAGATGAGCCCGTCGGCATGCAGGCGCACGAACGTCTCGACGACCGCCGCCGAAAGTCCTTCGTCCATCGTGAAGCGTTCGCGCGACCAGTCGGCGGACGCGCCCAGCCGGCGCATCTGCTGCGTGATGGCCGAGCCGGATTCTTCCTTCCACGCCCAGACGCGCTCGACGAATTTTTCGCGGCCAAGGTCGTGCCGCGACTTGCCTTCCATCTTGAGCTGCTGCTCGACGACGATCTGCGTCGCGATGCCCGCGTGATCGGTGCCCACCTGCCATAGCGTGTTGTCGCCGCGCATCCGGTGATAGCGGATCATCAGGTCCATCAGTGTCTGCTGGAACGCATGACCCATGTGCAGCGTGCCGGTGACGTTGGGGGGCGGCAACTGCACGCAGAACGGCTGCGCGCCGGCCTGCATCGATGGACGGAAGAGCCCGCGGGAATTCCAGAACGGGTACCACTTCGCCTCGATGGCGTGGGGTTCGAAGCTTTTGGCGAGTTCCATTGGCAGCGGCGCTTGATCGGCGCGCGATATTGGCATAAAGGCTTGAAATTATAGCGGAATCGACCGGCGGATCCCGATCCGCGAAGGCGCCTGGGGCATGAGCGGCGAGCGCCCTGCGATGTCGCGCCCGTCGGCGCTCGCTAACGCAATGCGCGACTCGGCGTCTTCACCACACGAGGCCCATCATCCGCCACACCGGCCACGCAGCCGCGATCGCGAGCAGCACCAGCGGGCCCCACAGCCACGCCAGCGCGCGCGCGGCGCGGTGCGTAAAGAGTTCGCCGGAGCCGTGGTAGAACGCGAGATAGACGGTGCTCTGGTAGGGCAGGAACCACACCTGCGTGGCGACGAGGCAGATCAGCGCGACAACGAAGGGATTGACGTGCGCGGCGCCGGCCAGCGGCAACGCGATCAAGGTGAGCAGCGGCGCTGCTGCCTGCCAGCGAATGACGAACGACAGCGCGAACCCTACGATAGCCAGCGCGATGCAGAAGACGAGGCTGTTGGCGCCGACGGCGCCGATCGGGCCCGCGAGACTCGCCGCCAGCCACGCATCCACCTGCAACGCCTGGAAGACCGTGGCGAGGCTCGTGATGACGCCAAAGAACACGAGGAACGGCCAGTTCACGCCGGTGCGCAGCATCGTCGTATCGAGCGCGCCGCCGGTGGCCAGTACCACCAGCGCGGCCACGCCGATCCATGCGCCGTGGATGCCATGCCAGGGCTCGGTCAGAAAACCGGCGATGAGCCCGACCATCACGGCGAGGCACAGTTTCTCCGTGCGGCGCATGGGCCCCAGCACCGCTCGCTGTAGCGCGAGACGGTCGCCGCCATGAAGGCCGGCGTCGTCGACCCGGTACAGCCAGAACACCGCCCACAGCGACGTGACGAACAGCACCGCATGCAGCGGCAACGCGGCTGCGAACCAGCCGCCGAAGTCGAACTCGCGCCGAAGTTCCGGGGGCAACAGTCCGTGGACCAGGATGCCCACCGACGAGCCGGTGAGAAACAATCCGGCCATCTGTCCGAAGCCGATCAGCGACGCGAGCGCCAATCCCGTCGCGGCGCGGCCGCCCGGCGCATAACCCAATGCTTCGGCCACTTCGCGCACCATCGGCGCCGCCAGCGCCGCACGGCTGGTGGCATTGGGGAGCGTGGGCGTGACCGCCGTGCCGACGAGCGCGAGCGTGAGGCAGCGTCGCGCGAAACCAGCCGGCTTGCGGCCGAGCGCGAGCAGCGCAACGCGATAGAGCAGGCCGGAGTTGCCGACGGCCACGCCGACGGTGAGCACCGCGAGCACGAGCACCCACGCCTGCGTGGCGAAGCCATCCAATGCCGCGCGCGCCGGGACGACGCCGCCGACGACCCAGACACCGAGCAGCCCGAGTGCGACGATCGCCTCCGGCAGCGCTTCCGTGGCGAAGAGAATCGCCGCGGCGACGAGTGCGAGCAGCGCGTGCCACCCCGCCGCCGACAATCCTGGCGGCGGCGCCATGCTCCAGAAGAGCAATGGCATCAACGCCAACGCCATGCCGGTGGTTCTGCGCCAGGCCGCCGTGCGCTTCCGCGATGCGGCCGCCAGCGCGCCGGCAACGTTTCCCGTTGGCGAATCGAGTCCAGGCGCCGACCGCGGCGCACCGGCGAGCAGACGCTGCGCGTTGGCTTCGGCGTCGGCGGCGCGATAGGCGGCGATGGCGGCGGGCTGGTCGCCTTCGTGTTCGAGATCGCGCGCGACGTCGCGCACGTGCAGCGCGATGCCCTGCCGGCGATCCTGCGCCTCGAGGCGGCGCAGCAGCGCATGGCGAATGGCGGCGGGCACCGCGAATTGGCCGTCGCGTTCCTGCAGCAGCGGCCCCATGCCCGCGACATCGGGCATGGCGCCGGCGTCCGCCATGCCGGCCAGGCGCGCGAGGACGCGACGCGGCACGGCCTCGAAGAGCGCGACGGCTTCCACCAGCGAACGCTGCTCGGGCGGCAGCGCCGCCATCCGTTCCATCACCCACTGGTCGAGTTCGCGCTGCACTTCGCCGAGCGCATGCCGCGCCTTGGCGAGGTCCATGCCGATGGCGCGGCTCATGTCGAACAGCAACTCCGGCTCCGCCCGCAGCAGCATCTGCACGCGGTTCTGCGGCAGCACCCAGACGCGGATCGGCGTCAGCGCAACGACGCTCGACGACCGCGGCTGATCCGTCAGCAGCGCGAGTTCGCCGAACACCTCGGGTGGCGCGATCAAGCCGATGCGGGAGCCGGCGACGCGGCGCTCCGCCGTGCCCTCGCGCATGATGTACAGGGCGTCGCCCTTGCCGCCGGCCTCGAAGACGACGGTGCCGGCGTCGAACCAGTGGTCCTCGAGCACGCCGGCGAGCTTGGCCAGGTCCACCGGCGCCAGCGGCGCGAGAAACGGAATCGCGGCCAGCGCCTGCGCGGCTGCGTCGGGATGCTCGAGCGCATTCATGGCGACGTCAGCTTTTGGGCCTTCCACGAGGATCGACCATCATAACGCCGGGGGGCTGTCTTGCCGTGCGCGCGACCTGACGACGGCGACGATCGCCCAGCGTTGACCACCGGTCTAGCTGCGATGCTGCGCGCGCCGCTCGATTGACGGCCGGCGCGCGCACCACGCCGCCTGCCGTTTCACGTCACCGCCAGACCCTCGCGCGCCATCGACAGCGGAATTCTCGCGCCATCCAGCGTGCGACCCACGGCCTCGGCAACGGCGCCGAGCTTGCGCATCAGCACGGCGAACTCTGCCGGTGTCAGCGCCTGATCCGCATCGCACCACGCCTCCGGCGGATTCGGGTGCACCTCGACCAGCAGGCCATCGGCACCCGCGGCGACCGCCGCGCTCGCCAGCGCCGAGACCATCCACGCCTTGCCGCCGGCATGCGACGGATCGACGATGACCGGCAGGTGCGTCTCGCGTTTGAGCACGGCGATCGCCGTCACGTCCAGCACGTTGCGATACGCCGTCTCGAACGTACGGATGCCGCGTTCGCAGAGGATGATCCGGTGGTTGCCGCCGGCGGCGATGTATTCGGCAGCCATCAGCCATTCGGCAATCGTCGCGCTCATGCCGCGCTTCAGCACGACCGGCACATCGACGCGGCCCACTTCCTTCAGCAGGTCGAAGTTCTGCATGTTGCGCGTGCCGATCTGGATCACGTCGACGCCTTCGCGCAGGAACGTATCGAGCATTCGCACATCCATCAGCTCGGTGACGATCGGCAGCCCGTGCCGCGCCGCGGCGGACTTGAGCAGCGCGAGGCCGTCGACGCCGG
>JBDTNR010000403.1:0-3805 GCA_039933655.1 Betaproteobacteria bacterium
GCGCCTGTACAAGCAGGTGCGGCCCGGCTCGGACTACGCGCATTCGCTCGAGTTGCTGCAGGAATTCAAGCGCCGGGTGCCCGGCGTGCCGACCAAGTCCGGCCTGATGGTGGGACTGGGTGAAACCGACGACGAGATTCTCGCCGTGATGAGCGACCTGCGCGCGCATGGCGTGGACATGCTGACGCTCGGCCAGTACCTGCAGCCATCGGCGGGACACCTGCCGGTGCTGCGTTACGTGCACCCCGACCGCTTCGCGCAATTCGAGCGCGAGGCGTACGCGATGGGATTCCGGCATGCGGCGGTCGGCGCGATGGTGCGCTCGTCGTATCATGCCGACAAGCAGGCCGAGGACGTGCTCGCCCCCGTCGACCACGTCCGCTGACCGCGGTTCGCCGCGGTCAGCGCCAGGGTCCGCGACCGCGCAATGCGCGCAGGTGATGAACCTGTGGCAGGCCTGGACGTTCGAGGGCCATACGTTCGCGATCGCGCCCGCCGCGGCAGGCGCATGCCCGGCGGGACTGGTGGCGGTGCGCAGGTTCTACAACAACCCGACGACGGGCACGGCGATGAACCACCGCTACGTGGCCAGCGGTGCGGTGGCGAACGCGATGCGCGCAAAGGGCCGAATCGACGCAGGTATCGTGATGTGCGCGCAACCCTGACGATACGCGGGCGGCAGGCATTGACGCCAGCGCGGGTATGCCATGGCGCGCCGGAGTGGCGGACCATCGTCCACCATGCGGGGCCCATTCCGGAGTGCGAGGGGCCGATTCACATGCCGCGCGACCCGCGGGCATGCGCATGCCTACGGCAACCTGGCGTCCTTTGGCCACAGCAGCCACATCCGGCCGTCCTGTCGCATCCGGCCCGCTTCCTGGCCCGCCTGCGGACCGAAGCCCCAGAAGAAATCAGCGCGCACGACGCCGCGAATCGCCCCGCCGGTGTCCTGCGCGAGCGTGAGCCGCGTCAACGGCATCTTCGACAGCGGCATCGTCGTCGCCAGGAATACCGGCGCGCCCAGCGGAATCGAGCGCGGGTCGACGGCGATGGTGCGGCCCGCCAGCAACGGGACGCCGAGCGCGCCCAGCGGACCGTCGATGCGCGCGTCGATCGATCCCGCTGCCGGCGCGGGCACCTCGCGGAAGAACACGTAACTCGGATTCTCGTCGAGCAGACCGCGCAGCTTGTCGGGATTCGCGCGCGCCCAGGCGCGAATGCCCTGCATCGACGTGCGCTCGAGCGGCAGTTCGCCGCGGTCGATCAGCACGCGCCCGATCGACCGGTACGGATAGCCGTTCTGGTCGGCGTAGTTCAGGCGAACGACCGAACCGTCGGCGAGTGCGATGCGTCCCGACCCCTGGATCTCGAGGAAAAACGCTTCGACGGGATCGGCGACGTAGACGAGCGACTTGGCGGCGAGCCGCTGCGGATTGCGCTCCAGCTCCGCGCGCGGCCAGTACGGGACGACTTTCTTTCCCTCCACGCGGCCGCGCACGCGCTTGTCCTTCAACTCGGGATACAGCTCGCCCAAGTCCACCGTCAGCAGGTCTTCGGGCGGCGCGTACAACGGAATCGCGAACTGCTGGGAGCGCGTGCGCGAGCCGGCGAGCAGCGGTTCGTAGTAGCCGGTGACGAGTCCGACGCCGTTCCCGTCGGCGGCGCCGACAGCGTATGGGATAAAATGCGACTGGAAAAACGCGCGGACGGCATCGGAGTTGCCGCTGTCGATGCGTTCGCCCTCGGCGCAGGGCGCCAGCCACAGGGTCCGCGTCCCGGCGCTCGCCAGCAGCGCGCGGCAACCGACGACGAACGCCGGCCACGCCGCGGCGACCGGATCGTCGTTCCATCCGGGCAAGTCGGACCATGCGGCGGGCGTGTACTGGACGCGCGCCGGGGGCGCCGGGACCGGGACAGGAACGGGCGCGGGCGGCACGGTCTGGCAGCCAGCCACCAGCAGGATTGCCACCACGCCGGCGACAAGCCGCGACGGCAACCGCCGAACTACGGGAAAGGACGTGATCATGGGCTGGATCCTGCTCGAGGCGTTCGTGGCGCTGTTGCTGGCGGTGGGCATCGTCTGGTGGACGACCCGCGCGCGCCGCAAGCCGCCCGCGCCGTCCGCTCGCACGCCCGATAGCGACAACGGTCAGTGAAGCGTGCGCGGCACGGACAGCGTGAACGGCGGGATCGGCGCGTCGAAAGTGCGTCCGTCTTCGGCGCGCATCTGGTAAGTGCCGCGCATCGTGCCCACCGGCGTGGGGATCGACGCGCCGCTCGTATACTCGAAGCTTTCGCCGGGCTTGAGCAGCGGCTGCTGGCCGACGACGCCGAGTCCCTTGACTTCCTGGACCTTGTGCTCGGAGTCCGTGATGATCCAGTGCCGGCTGACGAGTTGCGCAGCGATGTCGCCGGTGTTGGTGATGATGATCGTGTAGGAAAACACGTACTCGTCTTTCGCCGGATCGGAACGATCTGCGAGAAACGCCGCCTTTGGGACCACCTTGACTTCGTATCGCTTGCCGTCCGCCATCGCCGTCATCCGCTCACTCTCTAGCGATTATAGCCCGATGCCCACATCATTCCGGATTGCCCCGTCGATCCTCGCCGCCGACTGCGCGCGACTGGGAGAGGAAGTGCGCAACGTCATCCATGCCGGCGCCGACCTCATCCATTTCGACGTGATGGACAACCATTACGTCCCCAACCTCACGCTGGGTCCGCTCGTGTGCGCGGCGGTGAAGCCGTACGCGACCGTGCCGATCGACGTGCATCTGATGGTGAAGCCCGTCGACCGCATCGTGCCGGATTTCGCCAAGGCAGGCGCCGCCAACATCAGTTTCCATCCGGAAGCGACCGAGCACGTCGACCGCACGATCGGCCTCATCCACGAGCACGGCTGCACGGCGGGACTCGTGTTCAACCCCGCCACGCCGCTCGACTGGCTGATGCACGTCATCGACAAGCTGGACCTGGTGCTGATCATGTCGGTCAATCCGGGCTACGGCGGGCAGTCTTTCATTCCGCACGCACTCGAGAAGCTGAAGGCCGCGCGCAAGCTGATCGACGGCGCGATGCAGCGCACGGGTCGTTCGATCCGGCTCGAGGTCGACGGCGGCGTCAAGGTGGACAACATCCGTGCGATCGCCGAGGCGGGCGCCGATACGTTCGTCGCCGGCAGCGCGATCTTCGCCGAGCCGGACTACAAGGCGGTCATCGACCGGATGCGCGCGGAGCTGGCCCAAGTTGGCTGACGCCGGCGCCTTGCGGGTGTTCGACGTCGACGCGATCGCGTTCGACCTGGACGGCACGCTGCTCGACACCATCCACGATCTGGCGGCGGCCGTGAACGGCCTGCTCGCGCGCGGCGGGTGGACCGTGTTGCCGAAGGACACGATACGCGACCTGGTCGGCAAGGGGATGCCCAACCTGCTGCGCCGCGCGCTTGCGCTCGCGGGCGCGCCGGCGCAGGGCGAGGCCGCGATGGCGTCGCTGCTCGCGGAGTACCAGGGGATCTACGGCGAACTGCTCGGCCGCGAAACGGTGCTCTACCCGGGTGTCGTCGACGGCTTGGTCCGGATGCGCGCGAGCGGCTTCAAGCTCGCCGTCGTGACCAACAAGGCCACGCGCTTCGTGCGGCCGCATCTCGATCAGGCGTCGATTGGCGGTTACTTCGATGCAATCGTCGGCGGCGACGACGCGACCCGCAAGAAGCCCGATGCGGCGCCGATGTATCTCGCCGCGGAGCGGCTGGGCGTTGCGCCGTCGCGCATGCTGATGGTCGGCGACTCGGGAAACGACGTCG
>JBDTNR010000404.1:0-3803 GCA_039933655.1 Betaproteobacteria bacterium
CGCGAGCGTGGGGGTCCACATGAGCTACGCAGGGCCGCCCCAAGTTGCGAATTGCGCCCCCATTGGGGGCAGCGAAGCGGCGCCAGCCGCGAGCGAGGGGGTACACCAATGAGTCTGAAATGTGGCATCGTAGGATTGCCCAACGTGGGCAAGTCCACTCTCTTCAACGCGCTGACCAAGGCCGGCATCGCCGCCGAGAACTATCCGTTCTGCACGATCGAGCCCAACGTCGGCATCGTCGAGGTGCCGGACCCGCGGCTGGCGGCGCTCGCCGCCATTGCCCGCCCCGAGCGCGTGCTGCCCGCGGTGGTGGAGTTCGTCGACATCGCGGGGCTCGTGGCCGGCGCGTCGAAGGGCGAGGGCCTGGGCAACCAGTTCCTGGCCAACATTCGCGAGACGGACGCCATCGCGCACGTCGTCCGCTGCTTCGAGGATGACAACGTCGTCCACGTGACCGGCAAGGTAAACCCGATCTCCGACATCGAGACGATCAACACGGAACTCGCGCTCGCCGACATGGCGGCCGCGGACAAGCAGCTCGCGAAATACGCGAAGGTCGCGCGCTCCGGCGGCGACAAGGAAGCGGCGCGGATCGTCGCGGCGCTGGAGAAGGTGCTCGTCGTGCTGAACGAAGCGCACCCCGCGCGCACCGCGGATCTCTCCGACGACGACCGTGACGTGCTGAAGCCGTTTTTCCTGTTGACGATGAAGCCGACGATGTACGTGGCGAACGTTTCCGACCACGGCTTTCACGACAATGCGCTGCTCGACATGGTCACCGCGCATGCGGCGAAGGAAGGCGCGCCGGTCGTCGCCGTCTGCGCGTCGATGGAAGCGGAAATCGCCGATCTCGACGTCGACGACAAGCAGGTGTTCCTGGTCGACATGGGCATGACCGAGCCCGGTCTCGATCGCGTGATCCACGCCGCGTACGCGCTGCTCGGCCTGTCGACGTACTTCACCGTCGGACCCAAGGAGGTGCGCGCGTGGACGATCCACCTCGGCGACACCGCGCCGCAGGCCGCGGGCGTCATCCACACCGATTTCGAGAAGGGGTTCATCCGCGCGGAAGTCACCGCCTACGACGAATTCCTCCGCTGCAAGGGCGAGCATGGCGCCAAGGAGGCCGGCAAGATGCGCCTCGAGGGCAAGGAATACGTCGTCCGCGACGGCGATGTCATGCACTTCCGGTTCAACGTCTGACGTGCTCAGGCTGCGCACGGCCGGGGTGACAGCGGCGGCCATGCTTGCTTTGGCCGCCTGCGCGACGACGGCAGGACTCGAAGCCCCCAAGGTCACGGTCGACCGCGTGCGCATCGACCGGATGACGGCGGCGGACACCCAGTTCACGCTCGTCGTCGGCATCGTCAACCCGAACGATCGGGAGATCATGGTGGAGGCGATCGACGCCGACCTGCGGATCGAAGAGGTCCCGGTCGGCACTGCGCATCTCGCGGCACCCGTGCGCCTCCCGCCGCGCGGGCAAACCTCCGCGTCCCTCATCGTGCGCACCGGACTGTCGGCGGCACTGCGCGCGGCGGCCGAAGCGGCGCGCCGCGCCGAGGCGCTGCGCGGCACGACGCCGACGGTGCGCTACGCCGTCTCCGGCACCGCCGCGGTGGACGGCGGCCGTGTGATTCCGTTCGCGCGCTCGGGCGAGTTCGCGTGGACGCGCAACACCCAGCCTTCGCCATGAAGCTCAAGTTCACCAAGATGCAGGGGCTGGGCAACGATTTCGTCGTGTTCGACGGCGTTCGACAGCGCGTCGATCTGACGTCCGTTCAGGTACGTGCGCTCGCCGACCGCCACTTTGGCGTCGGCTGCGACCAGGTCCTGCTGGTCGAGCGCGCGCAGGGCGACGCCGACTTTCGCTACCGGATCTGGAACGGCAGCGGCGAGGAGGTCGAGCATTGCGGCAACGGCGCGCGCTGCTTCGTCGTGTTCGTCCGCGCCCAGGGCCTGACCGACAAGCGCGAGATCCGCGTCGAGACGAACAATGGTCTGCTCGTGCTGCGGCTCGAAACCGATGGGCAGGTGACCGTCGACATGGGCGCGCCGCGTCTCGGCGCGGCCGACGTGCCTTTCACGGGAGGCACCGGCGAACCCGCGGAGCCGTTGGACGTCGATGGCGCGATGGTCATGGTGACGGCGCTGTCGATGGGCAATCCGCATGCGGTGCAGATTGTCGCCGACATCGAGTCCGCGCCGGTGACCACACAGGGCCCGCGCATCGAACATCATCCGCGCTTCCCGCAGCGGGTGAACGCCGGCTACATGCAGATCGTCGATCGCGCTACCATTCGCCTGCGCGTGTGGGAGCGCGGCGCCGGCGAAACGCTGGCCTGCGGCACCGGCGCCTGCGCGGCGGTGGTGGCGGCGATACGTCGCGGGCTCGTCGATTCGCCGGTGCGGGTCGTCACGCACGGCGGCGAGCTCGTCGTCGGCTGGAACGGCGCGGGAACGCCGGTCGTCATGACCGGACCCGCGGTCTCGGTGTTCGAGGGAGAATGGGTTTCGTAGGGCGCATCGCGCCGGCGGAACGCAGGTGTCAACAAGACAAGAAGCGGGATACCACGCATGGACGCAGCGGACGTCGCCGAGTTTCTGAAGCAGAATCCGAAGTTCTTCGAGGAATATGCGGACGTGATCGCGGAGATCTTCGTGCCGCATCCGCATGGCGGCCACGCGATCCCCATCGCGGAACGGCAGATCGTCACGTTGCGCGAGAAGAACCAGGATCTCGAGGCCAAGTTCCGCGAACTCGTGTCCTACGGCACCGAGAACGATCAGATCAGCGAGAAGGTCCACCGGTCCACGCTCGCGCTGTTCGCGGCGCCCGATCTCGAGACCACGCTCGCCGTGCTCTATCACAGCCTGAAGGAAGACTTCGGCGTGCCGCAGGTGGCCGCCCGGCTGTGGGGCAAGGTGCCCGAGCAGTCGTACCTGCAGGAGCTGGCGGCGACGTCGACGGAGATCCGGCATTACGCCGATCATCTTAGCCAACCGTATTGCGGTCCGGTCGCCGCGTTCGAATCGCGCGAATGGTTCGAGGACGGCGACGTCCTCCAGTCGTTCGCGTTCCTGCCGCTACGGACGGCGGCGACGTTCGGCGTGCTCGCGCTGGGCAGTCCGGATGCCGAACGCTTCCATCCCGGCATGGGCACGCTCTACCAGACGCGGCTCGCCGAGCTCGCCAGCGTGGCGACGGCGCGCTTCCTGCCGCCGTCGTAACGCGTTCAACGGGACGCGGAAGGTGTCGAAGACTCCGGCCAGGCCGCCCGACACGCCCGCGCCGTCCGCCGCCAACGCAGCGCTGCTCGATGCGTTCGCGCGGCACCTGGGCACGCGCCCGGCGCACACGCGCAACGCGTACCTGCGCGACGTCGGGCAACTCGCCGTCGCCGCGCGGGAGGCATCGTTGGCCGGACTCGCGCGCGCGCAACTCGCGCGCTTCCTCGCCGGCTTTCACGGCGGGGGATTGTCGGGGCGCAGCCTGGCGCGGATGCTGTCGGCATGGCGCGCGTTCTACCGCTTCCTGCGCGACGACGATCGCGCGTACGCCGAGGATCCCTGCGCCGGCCTCAAGGCGCCCAAATCCCCCAAGCGACTTCCTTCGGCGCTGACTCCCGACGAAGCCGTCCAGCTGGTCGCCATCGGCGACGACGAGGACCGGTGGTCGCTGCGCGACCGCGCGCTGCTCGAACTCGCGTATTCGTCTGGATTGCGCCTGTCGGAACTGGCCGGGCTCGACGTCGATCGCGTCGACCTCGCCACCGGCGAAGTGCGCGTCTGGGGCAAGGGAG
>JBDTNR010000405.1:0-3795 GCA_039933655.1 Betaproteobacteria bacterium
TTCGCGCAGCGCCTGCGCGGTCGCCGCCGCGCTGCTCGCCACCGGCCGCGTCGCATCGGTCGACGCAGCGCTGGCGCGCGTTCGCGGCGCCCGCTCGCAGGCGGTTCTCGGTGAACGGCATGCCACGGCGTTGCGCGCGATGCACAAGGTGGCGACGCCGTGACGCTCTCCGACACCATCGACGAGGCGCTGGCCTGGCGCCTGCGCCTGACCGCCGACGCCCTCGAGGCCGCCGGCAGCATCGATACGTTGTCGACAGGCTTCACCGTCGTCGGCGCCGCCGGAATCGGCGTCGCGTTGTGGCACCCGATCGCCGTCGTCGCGCTGGTGCTGCTCGCGGCCGTGGTCGTGCTCGGCCTGGCGGCCAAATGGATGGCGGTGCGCGTCCGCTTCGACGCCGCCGTATTCGCGGAACTGGTCGGCGCCGTGCAGAAATCGGGATTTCGCACCGAGCACCTGGACCGCGCGCTGCGCGGCGTCGGGATGCTGCCGGCGAACAAGGAAGGCCGCGACTGGGACACGCGCTGTCGCGGCGCGCTGAACCTGATGCGCCAGCTCGGCTGGCTGTCCGCGGCGCAGGGATTGCTCTTTGTCGTGGCCGCAGGCACCATCGCGCTCCGTTGACCCGCTGACAAGCAATCGCCGATGACGCTCGACTCGCTCGGCGCGCACGCGCTGTGCGTGCTCACCAAGGCGCTCACCGGCGCCCGCATCCTGTGGCAAGGCTGCGCGCCGGCCGCCGGTCCCCGCGTGTACTTCGCCAATCACGCGAGCCACGGCGACTTCGCGCTGCTGTGGAGCTGCCTGCCGCCGGATCTGCGCGTGCGCACGCGGCCGGTCGCCGGCGCCGACTACTGGCTGAAGGGCAAACTGCGCCGGTACGTCGCCGAACGGGTGATTCACGCCGTACTGATCGATCGCAATCCCGAGACGCGCAAGGAAGACCCGATCAGGCAGATGGCCACGATTGTCGAGCACGGCGACTCACTGATCGTGTTTCCGGAAGGAACGCGCAACACCGGCGATGAAACGCTGCTGCCGTTCAAGAGTGGCATCTACCATCTCGCGCAGGCGTGCCCCGATGTCGAGTTCGTGCCGGTTTGGATCGAGAACGCGCGCCGCGTGATGCCGAAAGGCAAGCTGCTGCCGCTGCCGCTGTTGTGCACGCTGACGGTCGGCGCGCCGATCAGGCTCCTGCCGGCCGAGGACAAGGCGGCGTTCGTCGACCGCACGCGCAACGCGCTGCTGGCATTGCAGCCGCCCGAAGCATGACGGCGCTGCAGCAGACGTATTCGCTGTTCGTCGGCATCGGCGTCGTCCTCGTCGTCGCGTCGCTCATCGGCTTCACGCTGAAGGCCACGGTCGCGCACGGCCGGCCGAACGCGACGATCGACAATTTGAACGCGCGCGTCAAGGCGTGGTGGGTGATGGTGCTGGTGATCGGGTTTTCCTTCCTGTTCGGCCGCGTCGGCGTCATCCTGCTGTTCCTGTTCATCTCGTTCGCCGCGCTGCGCGAGTTCCTGTCGCTGACGTACACGCGCGGCGCCGACTATCTGGCGCTCGCCGCAGCCTTCTTCTTCGTGCTGCCGGTCCAGTACTTCCTCGTCTACCTCGGGTGGTACGGTCTCTACTCGGTCTTCATCCCGGTCTACGTGTTCCTGCTGCTGCCGATCCTTGAAGTGGTCGCCGGCGACACCAAGCGCTTTCTCGAACGTACGGCCAAGATCCAGTGGGGCCTCATGGTCTGCGTGTTCTGCATATCGCACGTGCCCGCGCTGCTGACGCTGGAAATCCCGGGATATGACAACCGCAACCTGCTGCTGATCGCGTTCCTCGTCATCGTCGTGCAGTCGAGCGACGTGCTGCAATACGTCTGGGGCAAGCTGATCGGCCGGCACAAGGTCGCGCCCGAGGTGTCGCCGTCGAAGACCGTCGAAGGCCTGGTCGGCGGCGTGCTCAGCGCCACCGCGCTCGGTGCCGCGTTGTGGTGGATCACGCCGTTCAATCCATGGCAGGCCGCGCTGATGGCATTCGCGATCAACGTGATGGGCTTCTTCGGCGGCCTCGTGATGTCGGCGATCAAGCGCGACCGCGGCGTCAAGGACTGGGGCCAGATGATCGAAGGCCACGGCGGCATGCTCGACCGGCTCGACTCCGTCGTGTTCGCCGCGCCGATCTTTTTCCACCTGACCCGCTATTGGTGGACGTGACCGGTGGCGCACGCCGCAGCGGCTGCAAGGCACAAAAATTGCTGTTCCCGAGTTCGATAGCGGGCCTGCTCGCCATCACTTGATCCCGCCGGTTCCGCGTGCCGAACGGCGCGGGGCGGCGCTGTCGCTCCGGAGTCACCCACGCCGCAACGCAGCACCCGCAGAGGAGGAGACACGATGTTCCATTTTTTCGCGCGGATAGCCATCGGCATCGCGCTGGCCTTGCCCGCCTTCGCGCAGCCGTTGGGCGAGATCAAGGTGCTGATTGCCTTCGACCCCTCTGATTCCGAGGGGCTGATCCTGAACACGACGTCGATCGCCACCGCGCTCGGCAACGCCACCGGACGCCTCGTCAAGGTGACGAAGTCGGAGGACCTTGGCAATGCCATGCGGGCGACGCGCACCGGCGAGTTCGACGTGTACATCGCGCCTGCGCATGTCGCCGCCTCGGCGCTCGCACACGGCTACGACATCATCGGCGCCACGGCCAGCGACGAACCGTACATGCTGGTGACGCGCGCCGGCGTCAACGCCCCGGGCGATCTCAAGGGCGGCAAGATCTACCTGACGCAGCAGGACTCCGTCGGTGCCTACGTCGCTCGCGGAATGCTGAACGAGTCGGGGCAATCGCTGCGGGTGTTCAAGGACGTCATGTACCGCAAGACGTCCGGCGCCGGCCTCTTCGCATTGTCGGCGGGCATCGTCGACGCGACGGTCGCCAGGCGTTCCGACCTCGACGCCTGGACGAAGCAGAATCCTGGCAAAGGTGTCGCGCTGCTGACGTCCAAGCCGGTGCCGGGCGGCCTGTCGGTCGCCGTGAAGCGCACGCTCTCCGAACCGCAGCGCGCGAGGCTCATCACGTGGTTCGAGGCGCCGAGCTCCGTCATGACCGGCATCGGGCGCGTGAGCTTTCGCCCGGAAAGCTCGAGCTACCAGTACATCGCCGGGCTCGGCCACTTCACGCCCGGGCAACTGCCCGGCGTCACGCGCGTCAGCGCGCAGGAAGCGGAAGACCTGATGAAGCGAGGCGCGAACTTCGTCGACGTTCGCTCCGAAAAGGAATACAAGGAGCGCCGCGTCAAGGGCGCGCAGTGGATTCCCTACGCGGAAAAGAGCCTGAAGGACGTCGCGTTCGATCCGGCGGCGGACGATTTCTCCGGTATCGACAAGCTCGATCGCGCGAAGCCGGTCATCTTCGCCTGCAACGGCGCCGAATGCTGGAAGTCGTACAAGGCGTCGAAGGTCGCCATCGCGAAGGGCTTCAAGACGGTCTACTGGTTCCGCGGCGGATTGCCGGAGTGGCTCGCGCGGGGCCTGCCGGTCGACCAGGGCGCGTGACCGCCGCTTGTCACGCACAAGGAGACCGCCGCGAACATTCGCGCTACAGCGAGCCGCCGCAGTTCCAGCAGAGGTCGAAGTTGGCGGGGGATTCTTCGGCGCAGGCGCCGCAGGTGCGGGTGCCGGTACGCTTGCCGGCCGCCTCGATTTCCTGCAGCACGATCTGCGCACGCTCGCGGTCGCATTCGCGCTCCAGCCACACCTGCGGCTGCGCGACGTCGGGCGGCACGTCGCCGACGATGCTCGA
>JBDTNR010000406.1:0-3784 GCA_039933655.1 Betaproteobacteria bacterium
GCAGCGACTGCAGCGCGCCGCCCGGCGCCGCCACGAGCGAGGCGCCGCCGGCGATGATGCTGCCGACGCGGACGACCCGCGCGCCGGCAGCACTCATGAGCTGCATATAGGCCTCGGTGGTCCCGGCGGCCGCGGCGGGGCGCACCCACGGCTCGGTGACGACGAACACCGCCTGCGCACCGCGGCTGCCGAGCGCCAGTGCCAGCGCGACGACTGCGAGTCTGGCGCGTCGTGTCATCTTGTCATCGTAACGGGCCGCTGCCGCGGATGTCACGCGGCGCGCGCGGGCGAGCGAGGGCGCCGTGACCGTGGGTGCTCACGCGATCCCATGCCAACAGCGGCGGCCACGGAATAGCGCGGCCGTGCCGCTGTTGGCATCGAGGTTCGATTCCTGCGGAGAACGGCATGACGATTGGCGCGCGCTGGGTATTCGCTTCCGTCCTGCTGCTGGCGGCAGCGTCGGCGCAGGCAGCCTTCCACCTGTTCCGCATCGAGCAGCTCTACACCAACGCCGATGGCAGCGTGCAGTTCGTCGTGCTGCGCAACGGCGCCACCAACGGCGAGAACCTGTGGTCCGGGCAGCTGCTGCGGGCGACGAGCGCCCAGGGCGGCCAGAAGATCTTCGAGTTCGACCGCGACCTGCCGTCGAACACCGCCAACCGCCGCGTGCTCGTTGCCACGCCGGGCTTCGCCGCGCTGGGGTTGGTGACGCCCGACTTCACGATGCCGGCCAATTTCCTGCCCATCGCGGGCGGGACGCTCAACTATGCCGGCGCCCACCAGATTACGTTCGGCCCGCTGCCGGTCGATGGCACCAATGCGCTGCTGGCCACCGGCGCCATCGCGCCCAACGTCGCGACGAACTTCTTCGGCGCCACCGGCAGCGTCGTGCCCGGCCCCGCGATCACGGTCGCGCTGGCGGTCGAGTACTACAACGCGTCGCTCGATCACTATTTCGTCACGCACATTCCCGCGGAGATCGCGCTGCTCGACGCCGGCGTGCAGATCATGGGCTGGACGCGCACGGCGCAATCGTTCAACGTCTACGCGGCCGCGGGTGCCGGTACGTCGCCGGTATGCCGCTTCTACATTCCACCGGACAAGGGTGACTCGCATTTCTATGGGCGCGGCACGGCGGAATGCGCTGCGACCGCGCAAAAGAATCCGTCGTTCGTCAACGAGGAATCGCAGTTCTTCCACGTGGCGCTGCCGGAGGCGGGCGTATGTCCCGTGGGCACGGTGCCGATCTATCGCGTCTTCAGCAACCGCCCCGATGCCAATCATCGCTACATGGTCGACCGCACGGTGCGCGACCTCATGGTGACCGAGCAGAAATGGCTGGCCGAGGGCGACGGTCCCGACCTTGTCGTCATGTGCGTGCCGCCGGTGGTGGCGGCGGCGCAGGCGTCGGGGCCGCTGGCCTATGCGCCGGATTGACGGATGCGCCGGGCCACGGCGCGTATCCGCAGGCGCGCGCCGCCGCTGCGTTCACCACCGCCGCCAGCGCTGCCGCACCGATTCCGCCATCGAGCCGGCGCGGCGGAAGATGGGATCGAACAGCGCGTTGTAGACGCCCGAGCCCACGAGCGACCCGAGCGCGATCGCGACGATCGAGAACAGCGTCGTCGTGAAGTTCTCGACGCCGGCGAGGTGGTCGTCGCTCGCGAGTTCCGTGAGTCCGATGAGCCCGAGCGAACCTGGCACGAGGAGCCACAGCGCCGGCAGGAAGGTGACCATGGCGGCGGGACCGCCCAGCCGGTACTGGATCAGGTAGGCCACCGGCGTGATGAACAGCGCACCGACGAAACCGCTCATGTAGCCGCCGAAGGCCGCGTTGCCGGCGAGCTGCGCGGCCATGGCGATCGCCAGCACGACAAGCATCCACGGCAGCGCGCGCGGCTCCGCCGAGTAGTGGAGCAGGTTGCCGACGCCGAAGCAGGCCACGCCCAGCCAGACGGCC
Source organism: Betaproteobacteria bacterium (assembly GCA_039933655.1). Taxonomy (GTDB): domain Bacteria; phylum Pseudomonadota; class Gammaproteobacteria; order Burkholderiales; family Casimicrobiaceae; genus VBCG01. Next base: position 1,961 of record JBDTNR010000406.1, read on the forward strand.
CACGGCACGAGGTGCTCCACGACCGGCTCGACGAGCAGCCGCTCGGGCGGCAGCCCGACGAGCGAAGCGGCGATCGTCATGCCGAGCACCAGGAACAGCAGTTGCACGAGGCCGGCGACAAACCGGCTTGCCCCCGACACCATGTCCGCGTAGGCCAGGTCCATCGTCGCGACGGCGAGGATGCCGCCCGGAAGGAATGTGACCAGCGATGCGATCAGCACGCGCAACGGGCTGGCGGCGATTCCGTACTTGACCATCGTCAGCGCCACCGCCGCGACGACGAACGCCGCGACGGTCGGCAACAGCGTTTCGAGCATGCCGCGGTTGCGTGACACGATTTTCAGCACGCCGACGACGAGGCCGAAGAACGCGGCCGACCCGACGATCTCGAGCGTGGGTTTCAGGCACAGCGCGATGCCGATCGTCATCAGCATGTGGCCGAGCACGCTGGCCATTGCGCCGAAGTGGGCGCGCTGCGCGAGGATTGCGCGCAGCCGCACGATTCCCTCCGCCGGCGCCACCGCCCGCGCCTCGGCGTCGCGGGCGAGCGCGAACACACGTTCGATCTGGTCGAAGCGCAGCGTCAGCCCTTCCTCCGACGTGAAGTCGAGGCGCGGGGAGGTGCCGTCGTCCAGCTTGACGAACAGCACCGTCGGCAAGGCGACCACGCTGACGCGCTCGATGCCGTGGGCGCGGCCGATGCGGCGCAGCAGGTCCTCGATGACGGCGACCGCCTCGCCGCTTGCGATCAGCGCATGTCCCAGTTGCGACAGGAAGCGCAGCAGCTCGTCGGTGGCGCGTCCCGTCGGCGCGGCGGCGAGGTCCGGATCGCCGGCGGAGGTGTTGCTTGCGCCGGAGTGCGCCATCGCGTCGCGCGTCAGCGGGCGACGGGCGCGTTGGCCGACTCGGACTTCCTGAAGTAGGACGGTTCGCTGAATAGCGAGCCGACCTGCACCTTCGCGATGTCGGGCTGGTCGGGCACGACGAACAGGATCGGCGTGATCAGTTCCTCGAAAATGCCGCGCAGGCTGCGCGCGCCGGTCTTGTATTCGATGGCGAGCTCGGCGATCTGCTCGAACACCCGCGGCTCGACGGTGAACTCCACGCCCTCGTCGGCGAAGATCTCGCGGAACTGGTTGTAAAGCGAATTCCGCGGCTCGACCATGATCCGCACCATCATGTCGCGCGTCAGGTCGTGGAAGCGCGCGATGATCGGCAGCCGGCCGGTGAACTCGGGAATCAGGCCGAACGTGAAGAGATCGGTCGGCTTCACCCGCGTGTTCAGCCGGTCGAGGATCCGCTGGTTGTCGCCCCGCTGGGTGGCGATGAAGCCGTAGCCGTGCGTCTGCGACGCGATGATCTCGTCCAGGCCGACGAATGCGCCGCCGCAGATGAACAGGATGTTCGTCGTATCGATGTACGCGCCGCTGCGCAGCTTGACCTGCGCGCCTTCCATGATCTTCAGCAGCGCATGCTGGACGCTTTCGCCCGAGCTGCCGCGCTGCTGCTCGCCGTCGGTGGCCCGCAGCTTGTCGATCTCGTCGATGAAGACGATCCCGTTCCCCGCGCGGACGACGTCGCCGTCGGCCTTGTCGGCCAGCCGTTCGAGCACGGCCTCGATCTCCTCGTTGACGTAGCGCGTATGCGCGAGCGACGTCGCCTCCGCGGTGACGAACGGCACGTCGAGCAGCGTCGACAGCGTCTCGCACATCAGCGTCTTGCCGGTGCCCGAGGACCCGATCAGCAGCACGTTGCTCTTGGCCATCGGCGCTGCGTCGGCGCTCGCCCGCGCGATCTTCTTGAAATGCGAGTACACGGCCACCG
>JBDTNR010000407.1:0-3784 GCA_039933655.1 Betaproteobacteria bacterium
CCCGCGAAAGCGGGAACCCGGCGACCATCCTCCTAAGACGCCGGCCTTTGACGACGGCTGCACCTGCCACCACGTACGCTAGCGGTTGATGTCGCCCCCGCTCAACGTCCACTGCGGCCATTGCCGCCCGGACATCCGCATCTTCACGGCGTCGAAGCGGCGGCGGTTGGTGCTGCCGCCGGAGACGCCGGCAGTAACGGAGTACTGCAACGCGGCGCAGATGTGGCCGGCGGAGAGTCTCGCGCGCCGGGACGCGCTGCGCGTGCGTACCGGCAACCACAGCGGGGCGACGCCGGAATAAGAAACGCGGCCAGGCCGGCCGCGTTTTTGGGATGGTGCGACGTGCGGTGAATTACTTCGCGGCGGTCACCATGAAATCCACCGCAGCCTTGACATCGGCGTCGGACAGCGAAGGGTTGCCGCCTTTGGCGGGCATGATGCCCTTGCCCTTGAGCGAGGCCGTATAGAGGGCGTCCATGCCGGTCTTGATGCGCGGCGCCCATGCGGCCTTGTCGCCGAACTTCGGCGCGCCGGCGACACCTGCGCCGTGACACGCGACGCAGCCGGAGTCGTAGACCTTCTTGCCTTCAGCGGCCACTGCCGCCACCGGGGCGGCGACAGGCGCGGCCGCTGCGGGCGCCGCTGCCACGGTACCGGCGCCGGAGTTCATCATGTATTCGACGGCATGCTTGACCTCGGAGTCCGACAGGTCGGCCATGCCGCCGCGAGCGGGCATCCCCACATGTCCCTTGAGCGCCGATTGATACACGGCGTTCAGCCCAAGCTTGACGCGCTGGATCCAGGCCGCGCGGTCGCCAATCTTCGGCGCGCCGCCGACGCCGGTGGCGTGACACTTGGAGCAGGTCGCATCGACGACCTGCTGGCCGCTGCGTTCCCCTGCGGCCGGTGTCGCCACGGCCGTCGCCGCCGCCACGGCCGGCGCTGTCCAGCTGGCGCCCGCCTTGTTCGCCATGAAGACGACGGCGCGCCTGACTTCGTCGTCGGTCAGATCGCTGTTACCGCCCTTCGGCGGCATGGCGCGGATGCCGCCGATCGCGTGTTCGAACGAGAGCTTCTCGCCTTGCGCCACCACTTTGGCCCAGGCCGCCTTGTCGCCCAGCTTCGGCGAGCCCACGAGGCCGGTTTCGTGGCAGGTCTTGCAGACCTGGCCGTAGACCTGCTCGCCGGTCAGCATGCCCTTGGGGCCGGTGGCCTCGGCCAGGACAACATTGCCGACGGGCTGGATGCGCGACATCACCAGGCTGTCGTTTTCGTGCGAACCGTGCTCGCCGCTCGTGACAAGTTGCGACACCATGACCGCGAGCGTGATCGGGATGGCGATCGCGAGCAGCACGACGATGATGAGCTGCTTCGGGGTCTTGATCGGGGAGGAATGCTCTTCGGTCATGGTCGCGGGCGTTGGGTGTTTCGGCTTTGTGTCCGCGCAATGCGGATCGGCGGCGGCTTGAACGCTTTGGCTTTCAGCCGGGTCAACGTTCGATTATACCGTCCCCGCCCCCCGTCGCGGAACCGCATGGACGGGGCCGGGCCGGAAACGCTACAATCCACGGTTCCGCGCCCGTAGCTCAGTTGGATAGAGTATTGGTTTCCGAAGCCAAGGGTCACAGGTTCGAATCCTGTCGGGCGCGCCAGTTGCTCGTCGTCGCATCGAATGCGGCGGCCACCCCGTCCCCCGTCCTCCGTCGTCCGTGCATGGCGCAGTCGTCACGCGCTCGGCGGCGGCGCTAGTTCTGTCCCGCCCGGATCCTGCCGACCATGGCCGGCGTCGCGTTGGGCGTTGCCTTGTTGCCCCAGCTCGTCCGCACGTAGTTCGCGATGTCGGCTACCTGCTGCTCGGTCAGCTGCGTGGCGAACCCGGGCATCGCGATGTAGCCGGTACGCGCGGGGATGCCCTGGTCGACGACCTTGACGATGTTGTTGGGATCGGCGGCGACGACCACGGGATTGCCGGCGAGCGGTGGAAATACGCCGGGAATGCCGCGGCCGAGCGACTGGTGGCAGCCGCTGCAATTGTCCGAATAAAGCTGCGCGCCGCGCTGCTTCGTGGGGTCAGGCACCACCCGTCCCGTCAGCAGCCGCGAATCCGGCGGCACCGATTTCAGGTACTCGGCCATCGCTCGGCGGTCGTTGTCCGTCAGGTACGCGAGGCTGTTGCGGATCACCTCCGCCATGGGCCCGAGTGTCGTCGTCTTGCCCTTGCCCACCCCGGTCTTGAAGTAGGTGGCGATCTCGTCGACCGACCACGAGCCCAGGCCCGTCGCGATGTCGGACGTCAGGTCGAGCGCGAACCAGCCGTCGATGACGGCGCCCGTGAAGTCCTTGTTCTTCTCGATGCCGCCCATCAGGTTGCGCGGCGAATGGCAGTCGCTGCAGTGGCCGAGGCCCTCGACCAGATAGGCGCCGCGATTCCACGACGGCGACTTCGTCAGGTCCGGCCGGAACGTGCCTTCCGTGAAATAGAGTTCGCGCCAGACGGACATCGCCCAGCGCTGGTTGAACGGGAACAGCAGGTGGTTGATGTCGACGGCGTTGCGCACGGGCTTGACGGTGCGCAGGTACGCATAGAGCGCATCGACGTCGGCGCGCGTCACCTTCGTGTAGAAGTCGTACGGCATCGTGGGGTACATGTCCTTCCCGTGCTTGTTCACGCCGTCATGCAGCGCGCGGTAGAAATCCGCGCTCGACCAGCGACCGATGCCGGTGTCGGGATCGGGCGTGATGTTGGGCGACAGCATGTAGCCGAACGGGGTGTCGAGCCGCAGGCCGCCCGCGAACGGCGCTCCCCCGGGCCCCGTGTGGCAGGACACGCAATCGCCGGCGCGCGCCAGGTACTCGCCGCGCTCGACGACGCTGGTCTGCGCGACCGCGACGCCGGCGCCCAGCGCGATCGCGCATCCTGCCAGGCCGAGCCGCAACGCACGCGGCAGTCCGTCGAATCCGATACCCATCGAAGCTCTCCCGTCGTTGCTCGAACGACCTGCGCCAAGGATAACCCGTCGAGTGCTGCAGTGCGACGCCCGTCGCCACGCGTCGTCAGGTGATTAGTCCCCGCACGCCCGCACCGGGCCACGCTACGAGTGCGGCTCGACCCCCCGCGTCGCTGCGAGATCGAGCGCTGCCTGCGCGCCTATGCGTGTCTGCCACAGCGCGTCGACGTCGATCGCGATGCGGCGCCGCCAGTTCGGCCGCTCGCGATCGGTGGCCGGAAGGTTGAGGGCGGCCGTCTCGCCCGCGAGGTCGTCGGCCTGCAGCAGCGAGAGCGCGGACGACGACGCGCCGACGAAGCGATGGATCGCGGCGACCATCGCGTCGTCGCAGGACGCCGTGGGCGACAGAGCGCCAAGGGGGGCGAGGCCGGCGGCCTCGATCGCGGCGATCAGCGCGGACTTCGCCGCCTGCCGCTCGCGCTGCGCCGCGGCCGCGCCTTGCCCGTCGAGCATGCGCAGCGCGGCGCGCTCGGCTAAGTCCGCGCCGCTCCACCAGCCGGCGATCGTCGGCAGGTCGTGCGTGGACACGCACGCGGCGGCTTCCACCGGCCAGCGCGCGGGCGGCACGAAGGTGTGGCCCTCGCGCTCGAACCACAGCACGCGGTACGAGAACACCCGCGCAGCGGAGAGCTGTTCGCGCAGTCCCTCGGGCACGGTGCCCAGATCCTCGCCGACGACGAGGCAGCGCGATCGCGCGCTCGCGAGCGCGACACATGCGGCGAGCGCGGCGAACGGATACGCGACGTAGGCGCCGTCGGCGCCGGACGCGCCTTCCG
>JBDTNR010000408.1:0-3773 GCA_039933655.1 Betaproteobacteria bacterium
CCGCATCAATACTGGCTTTGCGGCTTGCGGACATCGAATAAACCGGACACTACTGGTAAGTAGTAGATAGTAAATAAGTTACCGGGCACCGCGAGGGCTGACGCCCGCGCTGCCCGAGGAAAAATCTGAACGCGGTGGCGGCGTTCGACCAGCTGGCCAGGTAGGAATCACGGGCGGAGCCCGAAGATTCCTCTTGGGAAAAACCGAGTGCCGTGCGCGGCAGCATGCCAGAATTGCGGATGGACTTGCATGTTGAGCGCCTGACGCCGGAGCGCGCGGCCGACTACCTGGATTTTTTCGACCACGAGCGAGGCCCGGCGTTTGCCGATAACCCCGAGTGGGCGAAGTGCTATTGCCATTACTACGAAGTGCCCACCGCGCTCACCTGGAGCGACTTCGACGGCACGGCAAACCGGCTGGCGATGACGGCGCGCATCGCCACCGGCGAGATGGAAGGCTATCTCGCCTACGCCGGTGAAGCCGTGGTCGGCTGGATGAACGCGCAGCCGTATCACAAGCTGCGGCACGCCTGCGCGCGCATGCGCATCCCCCCTCCGGACCTGCCGGTGCCGCCGCCCGATGCAGCGGCGATCGTCTGCTTCGTCATTGCGCCGGCGCATCGGCGCCAGGGCGTCGCCCGCGCGCTGCTCGCCGCCGCGCTCGACGACTTCGCCGCCCGCGGCTTGGCCTTCGTCGATGCTTTTCCGTGGCATGCGGGGCCCGGCGACACCAGGGCGACGGACCATTACCACGGCACGCAGTCGATGTTCGCCAAGGCCGGTTTCGAGCGCATCGCGACCCATGACAACGTGACGGTCATGCGCCGCGCGCTGCGCTAGAAGCCGATGATCGCGGTACGCCATCGGACGCTGCTGCCGCACGTGCTGGCGGTGCTCTACGGACTCGCGATCGTGTTCGCGAGCCTGCAACCGTTTTCGCCGTGGATCGCGCCCGAGCCGGATACGCCGTTCTGGCCGTTCGCCGCATGGCCGCCGCGATGGACGCGCTTCGACGTCATCGCCAACCTCATCGCCTACGTGCCGTTCGGCGTGTTCGTGGCGCTGGGACCGCGCCGGGCGACGCCGCACGCGCGCACGGTGCTCGCGTTCACCGCGGGCCTGACGCTGTCGTTCGCGCTGGAGACGCTGCAGATGTTCCTGCCACCGCGCGACGCGAGCCTGGTCGACCTGGCCGCCAACACGGCGGGCGCGATGCTCGGCGGCATGGCGGGCGCGTCGCTGGTTCGCGCCGAGCGCACCCGCCGCGCGCTGTCCGGCGTGCGCCACCGGACCTTTCTCGGCGGCCGGCTCGGCGACGTCGGGCTCGCGCTGCTCGTGGTGTGGCTCGTCGCGCAGATCAATCCCGGGATACCGCTTTTCGCCGTGACGTTCGATGCCGAACAGTTCCACGACGCGGCGCTGACGCTGGCGCCCAGCGCGCCCGATACCGCCGCCACGCTGCTGCAGGCCGCCGAATCCGCGTTCCAGCTGGTGGGCGTCGGACTGTTTCTCACGCTGCTGCTGCGCGAGCGCCGCTATATCGGCGGCGCCGTGCTGCTGCTCGTCGGCGCCGCGCTCGTCGCCAAGGGCGTGGCCGCGGTGCTCGTGCTGAAGCCCGCCGTCTGGGAGACGTGGCTCAAACCCGGCGTGTCGATCGGCATGGCGGCCGGGCTGACGGTGTTGCTCATCACGGTCTTCCTGCCGCGCCCCGTGCAGGTCGCCGCCTGCGCGACCGCGCTGCTCGCGTCGCTGCTGTTGCCGATCATCTCCGCCGACCTGCCGGCGGCGCGTGCGCCGGTTACGCTGTTCAGCTGGCGGTATGGGCACCTGCTCAATTTCAACGGCCTGACGCAGTCCGTGCTGATGCTGTGGCCGCTGCTCGCGGCGGCGTGGCTGTTCGCGCTCGCCGGCCGCCCGCGGTGGGGAGCGCCCGAGTAGCGTGTGGCGGCCGCAGGGAGGACGCCTATCCGCGCAGCCGGGCGCGGCGCTCGCCTCCGCTATAATCGAACGCTTCGCTTCGCGGTCCGCGCCATGAGCTACTACAAACGTCACGTGTTCTTCTGCTGCAACAAGCGCGAGCCCCCGGAGAAATGCTGCGCCGACGCGGGCGCCGCCGACATGCAGGCATACGCGAAGGGTCGCATCAAGGCGCTCGGATTGAACGGCAAGGGTAGCGTCCGCATCAACAAGGCCGGCTGCCTCGACCGCTGCGAGGAAGGCCCGGTACTCGTCGTCTATCCGGACGACGTCTGGTACACGTACGTCGACCGCGACGACATCGACGAGATCATCGACCGTCACGTCGTGAAGGGCGAGGTCGTCGAGCGGTTGCTCATTTGACGCCCAGGACCACGCGGCGGTCGAGGATCGACGGGCCCGCGGGTCCGCTCGAAGTCCTGCTGAATGTCCCCGAATCGGCGCCGGCCGGCATCGCGCTGGTCGCGCATCCGCATTCGCAGCAGGGCGGCACGCTCGACAACAAGGTCGTGCAGACACTGGCGAAGACCTTCTTCGCGCTGGGGTACGCTGTCGTCCGTTTCAACTTTCGCGGTGTCGGCGAGTCGGCAGGCGCCTTCGACGACGGCGTCGGCGAGACGGACGACGCGCTGGCGGCCCTTGCCTACGCGAAGGAGGCGCTGGGCGATACCTTGCCCGTCGTGCTCGCCGGATTCTCGTTCGGATCCTTCGTGCAGACCCGTGTCGCCCAGCGGGTGAGCGCGCAGCGTCTCGTGCTGGTCGGGCCGGCAGTGCGGCGGTTCGCAGTTCTGCAGGTACCCGCCGACACGATCGTCATCCACGGCGAGGAAGACGACGTCGTGGCGCTCGCCGATGTCCTCGCGTGGGCACGGCCGCAGCAACTGCCGATTGTCGTGTTTCCCGGCTGCGGCCATTTCTTCCACGGCCGGCTGCCGCAGCTGCAGCGCGTGATCACCGGCATGTGGAAAGCAACATGACGTTGCCCGATCTCATGCGCGACAGCCCCTCTTATCCCAACCCTCTCCCCGCGCGCGGAAAGAGGGAGTCGCCACGCTAGCGGTCATGCCGAGCGGCGAGGAGACTGCGCAGCGACCGGACTCCTTCTCTCCCGCGCGCCGGAAAGGGCCGGGGTGAGGGCGATGGCCGTACTCGACCTCCCCTCATCCCCGCCTGCTCCCCGCGGGCGGAGAGAGGCAATGGCCACCCCAACCGCTGTGCCGGGCGATGATCCGCGCGATGTCGTGCTGCGCGTGGCGGGCCTGCGCAAGCGTTACGGCGAACAGGAAGTCGTGCGCGGACTGAGTTTCGAGATCCGCCGCGGCGAATGCTTCGGCCTCCTCGGTCCCAACGGTGCCGGCAAGACGACGACGCTGCGCTGCTGCCTCGGCCTCATCGACCCCGATGGCGGCGAGATCGAGATGGTGGGCCAGCCGGTGCCCAAGGCCGCGCGGGAGGCGCGCATCCGTGTCGGCGTCGTGCCACAGATGGACAATCTCGATCCGGATTTCACCGTCCGCGAGAACCTGCTGATCTACGGCGGCTATTTCGGCATCCGCCGCGCCGTCCTCGAGGAGCGCATTCCGCGTCTGCTGGATTTCGCCGGCCTTGCCAGCAAGCGCGACGTCGGTATCCGCACGCTGTCGGGCGGCATGAAGCGGCGGCTCACGCTCGCGCGGGCGCTCGTCAACGATCCCGAGTTGCTGATCCTCGACGAGCCGACCACCGGTCTCGATCCGCAGGCGCGCCACCTGATCTGGGACGGCCTGCGCCAACTGCTGTCGCAAGGCAAGACGATCC
>JBDTNR010000409.1:0-3752 GCA_039933655.1 Betaproteobacteria bacterium
TGCAATGCGAAAGGGCGCTGGGGCTTTCACTTGACATCAACCGCAGCGTGGCCGACCGGTCGGCGGCCGGTTTCGCCTTAGCGGCACGACGGGCCGTCGCTGCCGGATATCGGGCGGTGAAGCTCGCACCCTTCGACGGCGTGATCGCCGCCGATGCGACGCATACGCCCATCGATGCGCGCACGCGCGACGGTCTCGACCGCGTGTTCGCCGTGCGCGACGCGGTGGGCGCCGCCGTGGACGTGATGGTCGACTGCCACTGGCGCTTCGACGTCGACCGCGCAGAGGCGCTGCTGCGCGACATCGCGCCCGCGCGGCCGTATTGGGTCGAGTGCATGATCTCCGAGCATCCGCTCGGATACGGGTCGATCGCGCGGCTCACCCTGCTCGCGCACCAGCGCGGCATCCGCACGGCCGGTGGCGAAATGATCGCCGGCACCGACCAGGCGCAGGCGATGTGTGCCGCGAAGCTCTACGACGTGTTGATGCCCGACATCAAGTATGCGGGCGGGTATGCCGGCATGCAGGCCATCGCGAAACTGTGCGCCGCGCACGGCGTCGACTTCGCGCCGCACAACCCCACGGGTCCCATCGCGCATCTGGCGAGCCTCCACGCCTGCGCGGCGGCTCCTGCGATGCTCTGGCTCGAGCATCAGTGGAACGAGTCCCCGTTGTTCGCCGCGCTCGTCAACGGCGGGCTACCGCCGCTGGTCGACGGTGCCTTTGTTGTTCCGTCGACTCCCGGCATCGGCGCGGCGCTGGATCGCGGCGTCGCTTCCGCGCACCCTTACCTGCCGTTGGTCGCGGGTGCCAACCTTGACGAGCGGCTGGGGTAGCTTGAAGGCGATGCCATGAGCGAACTGTTCCCGGGCTTCACGACGCGTCGCGTGCGCACGACGGGCGCCGAGATCCACTGCGAGGTGGGCGGTGCCGGCCCGCCGCTCCTGCTGCTGCATGGCTATCCGCAGACGCATGCGATGTGGCACCGGATCGCACCCGCGCTCGCGCGGTCGTACACCGTCGTGTGCGCCGACCTGCGCGGCTACGGCGATTCGGGGAAGCCCGCGAGCGATGTCGCGCACGCCCCCTATGCGAAGCGCGCAATGGCAGGCGACATGGTCGAGCTGATGCGCGATCTGGGTTACGCGCGCTTCCGGCTGGCGGGCCACGACCGGGGCGGCCGCGTGGCGCACCGATTGTGCGTCGATCATCCGGACGCGGTCGAGCGGGTGGCGGTGCTCGACATTTCGCCCACGCGCCTCATGTACGCAAAAACCGACCGCGCGTTCGCGACCGCCTACTACCATTGGTTCTTCCTGATCCAGCCGTTCGACCTGCCGGAAAAACTGATCGGCGCCGATCCGTTGTACTACCTGCGCAGGAAGACCGCGGGCTGGGGCTCGGCGGCGAACATCTTCGACCCGCGGGCGTTCGCCGAATACGCGCGCTGCTTCGTGCAGCCGGAGACGATCCACGCGACCTGCGAAGACTATCGCGCCGCGGCGTCGATCGACCTCGAGCACGACGATGCCGACGCCGCCGCGGGGCGCAAGCTCGCCTGTCCGCTGCTGGTGCTGTGGGGCGACAAGGGTGTCGTGCATCGGTATTTCGATCCGGTCAACGACTGGCGCACGGTTGCCGTCGACGTCCGCGGACGCGCGCTGCCGTCCGGACATTACCTGGCCGAGGAAGTGCCGGACGCCACGCTGCGCGAGCTGCAGGAATTCTTCGCTGCCAACACGCCACATTGAAGGAGGAGTCTCCATGAACATCCGTGCATCCTGGCGCCATCGCGCGCGCTTCTTCGCCGTTGCAACCGTCGTCGCGCTCGGCGCCGGCAGCGTGCTGGCGCAGCCCTACCCCAACCATCCGGTGAAGATGATCGTGCCGTTCGCGCCCGGCGGTGCCACCGACATCATCGCGCGCACGGTGGCGCAGAAGCTGGGCGAGAAACTCGGCCAGTCCGTCATCGTCGAGAACAAGCCCGGCGCGGGCACCACCATCGGCAACGCGGAAGTTGCCAAGGCAAGGCCCGACGGATACACGCTGCTGTTCGCGCCGACGCCCTTCGTCATTTCGCAGGTCATCTATCCGTCGCTGCCCTACGATCCGAAGAAGGACTTCACGCCGGTGTCGCTACTCGCCACGTCGAACTTCATCCTGGTCACCAACCCGACGGTACCGGCGAAGAACATCGCGGAACTCGTCGCGATGGCCAAGGCCAAGCCCGGCACGCTGACGTTCTGCTCGGCGGGCAATGGCACGGTGCCGCACCTCGCCGGCGAACTCTTCAAGCTGCGCGCTGGGATCGACATCGTCCACGTCCCTTACAAGGGCGGCGGTCCGGCCATCATCGACCTGGTAGGCGGGCAGGTGAACCTGATGTTCGCCACGCCGATCGAGGTCGCGCAACAGGTGCAGGCGGGCCGGTTGCGCGTGCTCGGCGCGACGTCGCAGAAACGCCTTCCGGCCTACCCCGACGTGCCGACGCTCGCCGAAAGCGGCTACCCCGGTTTCGAGGTGGCGTCATTCTTCGGCGTCCTGGCACCCGCGGGCACGCCGCCGGAGATCGTCAACAAGCTCGCGGCCGACCTGGCGGCGGTGATGGACCTGCCGGACGTGCGCGAACGCTTCGCGGCGCAAAGCGCGGAAGCGAACGTGCAGGGGCCGGAGGCATTCGCCCGCTTCCTGACCGCCGAACGCGAGAAATGGACGGAAATCGTCAAGCGGTCGGGCGCCAAGGTGGACTGACGCGACGGCGTTGGGCGCTGCGCGGGGATTTGTTATAATCGCGCTCTTGGCCAAGTAGCTCAGTTGGTAGAGCAGAGGACTGAAAATCCTTGTGTCGGTGGTTCAATTCCGCCCTTGGCCACCAAACATTACAAAGGCTTGGCACTGAACCAAGAGTCGAATCGGCAAACCCGGCAACGTCGGACGCCTCGACCGCGTTGGTCAAGCGCCATCCAAGGCGATACCCAGTTTGCGCATTTGATGACGCAATGAGTGGCGCGTCAAATCGAGTACCCTGGCCGCCCCATCAAGTCGAAAGTTGGATTGCCGCAGCGCCTCGCGTACGAGCGTGCGCTGATACTCGGCAGTCAAGCGCTTGAAGGGCAGCAAGCGCGAATCCACTTGGGTCGTCGAGCGCGCGCGATGCGTTGGCGGGCCTTCGTCGGAATCAGAAAAAGCGGACGGCGAAGGGCCGACTTCCACGTCACGCGTGATTCGCGCCGGTAAATGCCGCATGAGTATTTGCTTCTCGTGTTCAAGCACGAAGATCCGTTCGACGAGATTTTCGAGTTCCCTCACATTCCCCGGCCACCGGTACTTCTGAAACACCTCCCGTACCGCGGGCTCGCAACCCGTTACGACGCGGCCATAGCGCTCGGAAAATACGCGAAGGAAGTGGTTCATGAGAACAAACACATCGTCTCCACGGTCTCGCAACGCCGGCAGATTGATGGCGACCACTTGCAGACGATAATAGAGATCCTCCCGGAATGCCCCGCGTTTGACCTCGCTCAGCAGTACCTGATTTGTCGCCGCCACGAAACGCACGTCCACCGCGGTCTGCTTGATGGAACCAATGGGGCGAAAGCTTTGGGTATCGAGTAATCCCAGCAGCTTCGCTTGGAGCGAGAGGTCCATTTCTCGGATCTCGTCCAGGAACAGCGTACCGCCGTCGGCAATTTCAATGAGCCCCTTCTTGCTTGAAATTGCGCCCGTGAACGCGCCGCGCTGGTGTCCGAAAA
>JBDTNR010000410.1:0-3749 GCA_039933655.1 Betaproteobacteria bacterium
GGACGTGGATGTCCGGCTTCGCGCTGTTCATCGTCATGTACTACGCGCATGCCGACATCTACATGATCGACCGCGGCGTGGCGGACCTGGCGCCGTGGCAGGCGATTGCCATCTCGCTCGCGCTGCTGGCCGGCGGCTGGGTGTTCTACGACCAGCTGTGCAAGCGCGCGGGACTCGACCGGGAAACGATCATCGCCGTCGTGATGGTGGCATTCCTGGCACTCGTCGCGTTTGGCGTGTCGCATCTGTTTTCGGGACGCGCGATGTACATGCAGGTCGGCGCGATGATCGGCACGATCATGGCGTGGAATGTCTACTTCGTCATCATGCCGTCGCAGCGCAAACTCGTGGAGGCGAAGGAGCGCAACGTCGCGCCGGACCCGGTATACGGCCTGCGCGGCAAGCAGCGGTCGGTGCACAACAACTACTTCACGCTGCCGGTGCTGTTCATCATGATCAGCAACCACTATCCGCTGACGTTCGGGCACCGCCATGCCTGGCTGGTGCTGGTCGCGATCCTGCTGCTTTCGGCGTTCGTCCGTCACTTCTTCAACCTGCGCCACCAGGGCAGGACGGCGTGGTCGATCCCGGTGGTCGCCGCGATCGGGACGCTGCTGCTGGCGATCGCGATCGCGCCGCAGAAGCCACAGGCCGCTGCGTACACGTTCGCCGACGTCCAGCGGATCGTGACGACCCGCTGCGCAACCTGCCACGCGGCCAGGCCCACGCAACCGGGGTTCAACGATCCACCGAAGGGGTTCGTGCTCGACACGCCGCAGCTCATCGTCGCCAACGCCAGGCTGATCAGCGAGCAGGCGGTGGTCAGCCGGGTCATGCCGATCGGCAACCTCACCGGGATGACCGACGCCGAGCGCGCCACGCTGGGCGCGTGGGTCGCGGCGGGGGCGCTCGCAAAGTGAGTGCCGGGGCGATCAAGTTTTCCGCGGTCGTCATCGACGACAATTTCGCCCTCCACACATTGCGTGATCGCATGCGAAGGCATGCGGCCCTGCACGCAAGGGGTTCAAGGCAGCGACGAACAGATCGGAATGGCTGGGACTCGTCGCGGTCCCGCTGCTTCGGAATTGCGCAGCTGCAGCGCCAGGTCCGGGACGCAGTCGCCAGCGCCTACCGTTGAATCCGCGCGCCGCGTCAGAAGAGCTTCGACTGCTCCGGGTGGGCGTCGACCTCGGCGGGGGCGTCCGCTGCGGCCGGGGCCGGGGCCGGTGACGCAGCGCCGTTGCCCGCCGCCGCCGCGTCGGCCACGCGCTCGATCAGCGTCGCGTCGTCATGGCGAACGCTGTTCACTCGCGTCGAGACCGGGTAGTAGGTCATGGCGTCGGCCGGATAGGGCGCGAACAGATCGGCGACGTCGGTCACCGCGACGTCGAGCCAGCGCGCGTATTGCGACGGCGCGATGATCGCCGGCATGCGGTCGTGCAGCGGCGCGAGCATGGCGTTGGCCTGCGTCGTGACGATTGTGCAGGTGTCGAGGACCTCGCCTTCCGGCGACAGCCAGCGCTCGGCGAGTCCGGCGAACGCGAACGGCGCGCCATCCTTCATACCGATGTGGATCGGCTGCTTGCCCGCGCCGGGGACCACTTTCCATTCGTAGAAGCCGTCCGCCGGGATCAGGATGCGATGGCGCTTCAGCGCGGTGCGGAACGAGGGCTTCTCCGCCAGCGTTTCCGCGCGCGCGTTGATCATCCTGGCGCCGATCGTCGGATCCTTCGCCCATCGTGGCACGAGCCCCCAGCGCAGCTGCGCGACTTCACGCTCGCCGTCGGCGGCGAGGCGGATCACCGGCACATCCTGCATCGGCGCGATGTTGTAGCGGGCCTTGAGCGACGGCGGGATTGACAGGCCGAACGCCAGCGCCAGCGCCGCCGGATGGGTGTGCAGTTCGTAGCGTCCGCACATCGCTCGTGATTCCGCGTCAGGGGGTTGACCGCGAGTCGAGTGCCGGATCGGCGAGCAGGCGCCGCGCGGTCCGCGCCACCTGCAGCGTGTCCCAGTACGCGTAGGCGCCGACGGCCGCGGCGCCGGCGAGCGGCACCCACCGGCTGGCCGCGGTGCCCGCGACGCGCTTGCTCATCGTCATTCCCACCTTGGTGACGATCGTTTTCAGCGCGCCGCCGGACAATTGCTGGACGACGACTCGCTGGCCGGTGCGGACGACGACATCGCGGACCACCTGGCTCGCCGCATGGCGGAAGAGGCAATACAGCATGTGGACGCGGGTCAGTTCGGCCGTGCGGCCGTACAGCGCAAAGATATTGGCGACCATCTGCCGCTGCGTCTTCCAGATGAGGTAAAGGTCGGGCAGCACCGTGATCATGCCGAAGGGTCCGGGCGGAAGCGCCAGTGAACCCGACAGCAGCGCGGCGTTGCGCGCGGCCGTTTTCGCGATCAGGTCGGCTTGACGGTCGGGGTCGACGACCGGCCGCGTTTGCGGCGCCGGCACGTCGGCAATCGCCCGCTCGATCGCGCCTTCGATGTCGCGCGGCGTCGCATCCCGGACGGCGGGGAGGGACTTGGCAGTGGATTTCGGCATTGCGATTCCAGTTGGGGGCGAGGGCGGCGATTTTCTACTATAGGCCGCGGGGACGGTGCGCGGCAAATGGGCGCCGGACTTCGCGCGCTACAATGAAAATCCGTCCCGTCGCTCATAGGCCCCGCATGTCCATTGCCCGCTGGTTGCATCTCTTAGGCGTCGTCGTCTGGGTCGGCGGCATGTTTTTCGCGCATATGGCGTTGCGCCCCTCGGCGCAGGCGCTGCCCCCGCCGCAGCGCCTGCCGCTGCTCGCGGCGACGCTTTCGCGCTTCCTGGACTGGGTTGGCGTGGCGGTGGGCGTGATCCTCGCCAGCGGTACCGCAATGATCGTGCTGATGGGCGGCTTCCGCGCCGTGAACGGGTCCGTGCACACGATGACGGCGCTTGGAATCGTCATGATGCTGATCTATGGCCACATCAAGTTCGGACATCTGCGCCGCCTGCGCGCGGCGGTCGCGGCCGGCGAATGGGAGGTCGGCGGCGCCGCGATGGGGCAGGTGCGCAAGCTCATTGCCGTCAATCTCGCGCTGGGGCTCGCCACGCTGACCATTGCCGTGCTCGGCCGCGGATGAGGATCGGCGTCCCGCGCGAGACCAAGGACGGTGAACGGCGCGTCGGCCTTGTCCCCGACGGCGTACGGCGCCTGGTCGGGGACGGTCACGCGGTGGTCGTCGGCGCCGGGGCGGGCGCGGCGGTCGGATTTTCCGATGCCGAGTACGCGCAGTCGGGGGCCACCATTTCCGCGGCTGCGGCGGACGTCTGGGCGTGCGATCTCATCGTCAAGGTCAAGGAGGTGCAGCCGGCCGAGTATCCGCTGCTGGTGGCGGGCACCACGGTGTTCGGCTTTGCGCAGATCAATCGCGATCCGGCGCTGCTCGCGGCCGTGCTGGCCGCGCGCATCCAGGCGATCGCGTACGAGACGGTCCGCGATGCGGCGGGCGGGCTGCCGCTGCTGGCGCCGATGTCGCGGATCGCCGGCCGCCTGGCACCGCTGGTGGGCGCGGCGGCATTGGCCACCGATCGTGGCGGCGCCGGCGTGCTGCTGACCGGTGTCGACGACGTTCCCGGTGCGCAGGTGGTGGTGATCGGCGCCGGCAACGTGGGCAGCGAGGCCGCGCGCATCGCCGCGCGGCTCGGCGCCCGCGTGACGGTGTTCTCCCGCGGGGCGCGGCGGCGCGACGCGCTCGCGGCCGTG
>JBDTNR010000411.1:0-3741 GCA_039933655.1 Betaproteobacteria bacterium
ACCGCCAACAATTACAGCTCTGACCCCGAGGCGCCGGACCCCGAGGCGCCGGACCGCCAACAATTACAGCTCTGACCCCGTTCATTTTCCCACGGCGCGCAGCAGCGTGTCGGCAAAGAGGCCCGGGACGTCGAAGCCGGCCTGCTCGGTGATCTCGACGAAGCAGGTGGGGGACGTGACGTTCACTTCGGTCAGGCAGCGGCCGATGATGTCGAGGCCGACGATCAGCAGGCCCTCCGCCCACAGCTGGGGCGCCAGCGCCTGCGCGATTTCAAGGTCGCGCGCCGCCAGCGGCCGGGCCTCGCCGCGCCCGCCGGCGGCGAGATTGCCACGCGTCTCGCCGGGCTTGGGGATCCGCGCCAGGCAGAATGGCACCACCTCGCCGCCGATCAGCAGCACGCGCTTGTCGCCGTCGACGATCTCCGGCAGGTACTTCTGCACCATGACCGTCCGCTTGCCGTGGTGCGACACCGTCTCGACGATCACGTTGCGGTTGGGGTCGGACTCGCCGACGCGGAAGATCGACGTGCCGCCCATGCCGTCCAGAGGCTTGACGACGACGTCTTCGTGCTCGTCGATGAACTGCCCGATCAGGTCGGCGTCACGCGTCACCAGCGTCGGCGAGATGTACTGCGCGAACTTCGCGATGGCGAGCTTCTCGTTGTGATCGCGCACCGCGCGCGGGCGGTTGAACACGCGGGCGCCCTCGCGTTCGGCGCATTCGAGCAGGTACGTCGAATACAGGTACTCCATGTCGAACGGCGGGTCCTTGCGCATCAGCACCGCGGCGAAGTCCGTCAGCGGACGCATCTCGACCGGACCTTCGCGGTACCAGGCCTGGTTGTCGGCGAAGAGCTCGAGCGGGCGGGCGCGGCCGCGCGTCGTGCCGTTGTCCCACAGGAGGTCGTGCTGTTCGAGCGCGAAGACGCGATGCCCGCGGCGCGCGAGCTCGCGCATCATCGCGATGCTCGAATCCTTGTACGCCTTGAGTTCGGGCAGCGGGTCCAGAATGAAGGCGAAATCCATGGTCGACTCGGTGCGGCTAACGGGTTGGCATCGTAACGCATCGCGGATCGGGGCGGCGAGCCCAGGCATTGCGGCACGGCGAGCGCGGCGGCGACGGCGCGCGAATCGCCGCGCGGCGACGGCGACGGTTACCATCGGCCTCCGGACGAATCGCCAAGGGGCGTCGGTGGGCCTGAACCTCAATCTCGGCTGCGGCCGCCATCCACTCGCAGGCTGGGTCAACGTCGACCTCGCGCCGCTGCCGGGCGTGGACGTCGTCGCCGACCTCGATGCCGGCCGCACGCAGCCGCTGCCGTTCGCCGACGACAGCGCATCGACGCTGCAGATGCTGCACGTGCTCGAGCACATCCGCGACACGCTCGCGCTGATGCAGGAACTGCACCGGATCGCCCTGCCCGGCGCGCTGCTGACGATACGCTGCCCGTACGGCTCGAGCGACGATGCGGCCGAGGATCCGACGCACCGGCAGATCTTGTACGTCAACAGCTTTTCGTATTTCGGGCAGCCGGCCTACTGGCGCGCCGACTACGGCTATCGCGGCGACTGGATCATCGAGACGGTGACGCTGAACGTGCCTCGCGCCGAGAACGCGAATCTCACCAGCGAGCAGATCGGCCAGCGCGTGCTTCACCTGCGCAACATCGTGCAGGAAATGGTCGTCGTGCTGAAGGCGGTCAAGCCGATCCGGCCCGCGGACCGCGACCTGCGGCACGCGCCTACGGTCAATCTGCAGCTCGTCTGACGGCAAGCGTTCGCGTGCCACCGGCGCGCGGTTTCAAGCACCGGCGTCGCCCTCCGCCACGCGCCCCTCGCGCAGCGTGACCACATGGTCCGCGCATTGGACGAGGTCGTCGGCATCGTGCGTGATGAGGATCATCGGCACGGCGAACCGGCGCTGGATGTCGAGCAATTCCGCGCGGAGCTTCGTGCGCAGCGCGGCGTCGAGCGCGGCGAACGGCTCATCGAGCAGCAGGAGCCGCGGCTCGGCCGCCAGCGCCCGCGCGAGCGCGGTCCGCTGCCGTTGCCCTCCAGAAAGTTGCTCGGGGTAACTGCGGCGAACGTCGTGCAGTCCGAACGCATCGAGCAGCGACGCCACCTTGCGCTGGCCGTCATCGGCAAGCCGCGACGGATACCACGACATCCGCGCGGCGGCGACGTTCTGCTCGACCGTCCGGTGCGGAAACAGCGCGTAATCCTGAAACACGAAGCCGACGCGACGGTCGCGCGGCGGACGATGGATGTTGCGCGCGTGATCGAACCAGACATCGCCATCGACGGCAATGCGCCCGCGATCGGGCCGCAGCAGCCCCGCGATCGCCTGCAGCGTCAGCGATTTGCCGGCGCCGGACGCGCCGAAGAGCGCGAGGCGCTCGGTATCGACCGCGAAGCGGACGGCGAGATCGAACCGGCGACCTTGCGCCCGCACCGCCTTGCCGATATCGATGTCGAAGCGCATCAGAGCGGCTGCACGTTACGCTGGCCGCGACGCAGCGCGATGCTCGCGCCCACCAGCAACACGACGCAGACGACCGATGCGATCAGCACCAGCGTGTTGGCCAGTGCGTCGTCGCCGGCATGGACGGCTTCGTAGATGGCGATCGACATCGTCTGCGTGCGGCCGGGGATGTTGCCGGCCACCATCAGCGTTGCGCCGAACTCGCCGATCGCGCGCGCGAACGCCAGCATCGCGCCGGCGACGATGCCGCGCCAGGCGAGCGGCAGCGTGACGCGCGTGAACACCGTCCATTCGCCGTAGCCGAGCGTGCGGCCGGCGTTCTCGAGGTTGCGGTCGACCGCCTCGATCGCGGTGCGCGCCGCCTTGAACACCAGCGGGAACCCGACGATCGCCGACGCGGCGACTGCACCTTGCCACGTGAAGATGAGCTCGATGCCAAGGTGCGTTTCGAGCCATTGGCCGAGCGCACTGCGGCGCCCGAAGGCGACGAGCAGGTAGTAGCCCAGCACGGTCGGCGGCATGACCATCGGCAGCAACAGCAGCGCGTCGACGACATCGCGCCCCGGGAAACGCGTCTTCGCCAGCAAGAGCCCCGCGGCGATCCCCGCGAGGCCCGCGAAAAGCGTTGCCCACGCGGCGACCTTCAGCGTCAACAGCAGCGGCGTGAGAGCGGCATCCATCAGCGGCGGGTCAGGGCGCGCCAAAGCCGTGGCGGCGCAGTGTCTGCTGACCCTCGCCGCCTGCCACGTAGGCGACGAACGCTTCCGCGAAGGCCGCGTGTTTCGAATCGCGGACGATGGCCATGGAAAAGCGTACCGGCGTGGTCGTGACCACGTCGAACGCCACCCTCACCCTGTTCGCCATGATCGCGGCGTCGGTGGCGTAGACGAAGCCCGCGTCGGCTTCCTCGCGCGCGACATAGTCGAGCACCTGGCGCACGTTCTGCGCGAAGACAAATCGCGGCTCGAGCGTCGCGTAGAGGCTCGCGCGTTCGAGCGCCTCCTTCGCGTAGCGGCCCGCCGGCACCGTCTGCGGGCTGCCCAGCGCAATGCGCCGGAAGCGATCGTCGCGGAGCTCTGCCAGCGCCGCCGGCGGTCGCGCCGACGCGGCGACCACGACCACCAGCCGATTCGCCGCGAAATCGCGGCGGGTGGCTTGGGCGATGGCGCCCGCCGCCACGGCGCGGTTCATCGCCTCCTGGTCGGCGGAGGCGAAGACGTCCGCCGGCGCGCCCTTCGCGATCTGCGCGGCGAGCACGT